>NZ_NOIO01000063.1:0-1706 GCF_014596605.1 Pseudomonas sp. PSB11 | reverse complement strand
CGCAGATAGGGGTTTTGGAATTTAATCTTGACGATGACCTACTCTCACATGGGGAAACCCCACACTACCATCGGCGATGCATCGTTTCACTTCTGAGTTCGGGATGGGATCAGGTGGTTCCAACGCTCTATGGTCGTCAAGAAATTCGGGTACTGAGTCGTGGCCAGATGGCCTCGCTTCAGCAAATTGGGTATGTGATAGCTTCGGTGTTTTGTGAGATTCGAACTTTCGGTTCGTTTCGTCTTCACACACCGCAATCTGGTCTCTTTCGTCTTTTCAACTAGGAGCATCAAATTGCTTGGGTGTTATATGGTCAAGCCTCACGGGCAATTAGTATTGGTTAGCTCAACGCCTCACAGCGCTTACACACCCAACCTATCAACGTCGTAGTCTTCGACGGCCCTTCAGGGGACTCAAGGTCCCAGTGAGATCTCATCTTGAGGCTAGTTTCCCGCTTAGATGCTTTCAGCGGTTATCTATTCCGAACATAGCTACCCGGCAATGCCACTGGCGTGACAACCGGAACACCAGAGGTTCGTCCACTCCGGTCCTCTCGTACTAGGAGCAGCCCCTCTCAAATCTCAAACGTCCACGGCAGATAGGGACCGAACTGTCTCACGACGTTCTAAACCCAGCTCGCGTACCACTTTAAATGGCGAACAGCCATACCCTTGGGACCGGCTTCAGCCCCAGGATGTGATGAGCCGACATCGAGGTGCCAAACACCGCCGTCGATATGAACTCTTGGGCGGTATCAGCCTGTTATCCCCGGAGTACCTTTTATCCGTTGAGCGATGGCCCTTCCATACAGAACCACCGGATCACTAAGACCTACTTTCGTACCTGCTCGACGTGTCTGTCTCGCAGTCAAGCGCGCTTTTGCCTTTATACTCTACGACCGATTTCCGACCGGTCTGAGCGCACCTTCGTACTCCTCCGTTACTCTTTAGGAGGAGACCGCCCCAGTCAAACTACCCACCATACACTGTCCTCGATCCGGATAACGGACCTGAGTTAGAACCTCAAAGTTGCCAGGGTGGTATTTCAAGGATGGCTCCACGCGAACTGGCGTCCACGCTTCAAAGCCTCCCACCTATCCTACACAAGCAAATTCAAAGTCCAGTGCAAAGCTATAGTAAAGGTTCACGGGGTCTTTCCGTCTAGCCGCGGATACACTGCATCTTCACAGCGATTTCAATTTCACTGAGTCTCGGGTGGAGACAGCGCCGCCATCGTTACGCCATTCGTGCAGGTCGGAACTTACCCGACAAGGAATTTCGCTACCTTAGGACCGTTATAGTTACGGCCGCCGTTTACCGGGGCTTCGATCAAGAGCTTCGCGTTAGCTAACCCCATCAATTAACCTTCCGGCACCGGGCAGGCGTCACACCCTATACGTCCACTTTCGTGTTTGCAGAGTGCTGTGTTTTTAATAAACAGTCGCAGCGGCCTGGTATCTTCGACCGGCGTGGGCTTACGCAGTAAATGCTTCACCCTCACCGGCGCACCTTCTCCCGAAGTTACGGTGCCATTTTGCCTAGTTCCTTCACCCGAGTTCTCTCAAGCGCCTTGGTATTCTCTACCCAACCACCTGTGTCGGTTTGGGGTACGGTTCCTGGTTATCTGAAGCTTAGAAGCTTTTCTTGGAAGCATGGCATCAACCACTTCGTCACCTGAAAGGTAACTCGTCATCAGCTCTCGGCCTT
>NZ_NOIO01000061.1:0-2167 GCF_014596605.1 Pseudomonas sp. PSB11 | reverse complement strand
AGTCCGCCGAATACGCCGCACAGCTACTGAAAGAAGGCAAGGCCGCCGACATCAACCAGAAGCCGGTCGGCACTGGTCCGTTCGTGTTCAAGAGCTACCAGAAAGACTCCAACATCCGCTACACCGGGAACAAGGACTACTGGAAGCCGGAAGACGTCAAGATCGACAACCTGATCTTCGCCATCACCACCGATCCGTCGGTACGTATCCAGAAGCTGAAGAAGAACGAGTGCCAGGTTACCCTGTTCCCTCGTCCGGCCGACCTGAAGGCGCTGCGCGAAGACAAGACTCTGAAGCTGCCTGACCAGGCCGGTTTCAACCTGGGCTACATCGCCTACAACGTGATGGACAAGGTCAAGGGCAGCAATGAGCCAAACCCGTTGGCCCAATTGAAAGTGCGCCAGGCACTGGACATGGCTGTCAACAAGCAACAGATCATCGATTCGGTATACCAGGGCGCTGGCCAACTGGCCGTCAACGCCATGCCTCCGACCCAGTGGTCCTACGACACCACCATCAAGGATGCGCCGTACAATCCTGAGAAAGCCAAAGAGCTGCTCAAGGAAGCCGGCGTCAAGGACGGCACCGAAATCGTTCTCTGGGCCATGCCGGTACAGCGTCCGTATAACCCTAACGCCAAGCTGATGGCAGAAATGCTGCAGTCCGACTGGGCGAAGATCGGTCTCAAGGTCAAGATCCAGAGCTACGAGTGGGGCGAGTACATCAAGCGCTCCAAAGGCGGCGAGAACCAGGCGATGCTGATTGGCTGGAGCGGTGACAATGGTGATCCCGACAACTGGCTGAACGTGCTGTTCGGTTGCGACTCGCTGGAAGGCAACAACTTCTCGAAATGGTGCTACAAGCCGTTTGACGACATCGTCAAGCAAGCCAAGCGCACTTCGGATCAAGGCAAGCGCACCGAACTGTACAAGCAGGCGCAACACATCCTTAAAGATCAGACGCCAATGACACCTATCGCTCACTCGACGGTGTTCCAACCCATGCGCGCCAATGTGCAGGACTTCAAGATCAGCCCGTTTGGCTTGAACTCCTTCTACGGCGTCAGCGTCAGCAAATAAGGTTTGGTAACGGCGACGTCCATGACGTCGCCGTTACTTCGCCTACCGAGAAAGCAGGAAATTACCTACATCCAAATCGCCCACTGACTACAGGCGGGTGCTAGGACGCGTCGTCTTTTCCCACAAGTCTTTCGGACTTTTCGTATTTACTGCCGGACCCACGGTGCCTACCGTCGGGATCTGACCAGCGAATGCGTGGGCCCTCGGTTTTTTTGCTGCACGACATGGCTGGAAACCAGTGACCCTCCCCGTCTGCGCACGGGACGAAGGTTCATTGACTCAACACTGAACAAGAGAGAGCGTCATGCGTCATACCTTGGTTTTATCCGCATTGCTGGGCACTGGCCTGTTGGCCGCCACGTCCATGAGCCAGGCTGCCTCCGACAGCCTGGTGTTCTGTTCCGAAGGCAGCCCCGCCGGTTTCGATACTGCGCAGTACACCACCGCAACCGACAACGACGCTGCCGAACCGCTGTACAACCGCCTGGTAGAGTTTGAAAAAGGCTCAACCAACGTCGTACCCGGCCTGGCCACCAGTTGGGATATTTCCGAAGACGGTCTCACGTACACCTTTCACCTGCGCCCAGGGGTGAAGTTTCATACAACCAAGTACTTCACACCGACCCGCGACTTCAACGCCGATGACGTGCTGTTCACGTTCAATCGCATGCTCGACCCGCAACAACCTTTCCGTAAGGCCTACCCGACAGAGTTTCCCTATTTCAACGGGATGAGCCTGAACAAGAACATCGCCAAGGTCGAAAAGACCGGGCCGCTGACCGTGGTCATGACGCTCAACAGCGTGGACGCCGCGTTCATCCAGAACATCGCCATGAGCTTCGCCGCGATCCTCTCCGCCGAGTACGCCGACAAGCTGCTCGCCGAAGGCAAGCCGAGCGACATCAACCAGAAGCCGATCGGCACCGGGCCGTTCGTATTCAAGAGTTACCAGAAAGACTCGAACATCCGCTACACCGGCAACAAGCATTACTGGGACCCGAGCCGGGTCAAGCTCGATAACCTGATTTTCGCCATCAACACCGACGCGTCGGTGCGCGTGCAGAAACTCAAGGCCAATGAGTGCCAGA
>NZ_NOIO01000006.1:0-280374 GCF_014596605.1 Pseudomonas sp. PSB11 | reverse complement strand
AGCGTTGGAACCACCTGATCCCATCCCGAACTCAGAAGTGAAACGATGCATCGCCGATGGTAGTGTGGGGTTTCCCCATGTGAGAGTAGGTCATCGTCAAGATTAAATTCCAAAACCCCTATCTGCGCATGCAGGTAGGGGTTTTGTCTTTTGCCGAAAGAAAATCACACTGACTCGTGCACAAATTGGCACAGTTATTTTCGATTCAGGGCACTAGAATAGGCCCAACCTTTTCGGAGTCAGAGCGTTATATGCCAGATCCGGTTGACGCCTCAAGGCTGTCAGAATTACCGCTGAACGATTTGGTGGCATGCCACGAGTGCGACTTGCTGATGCGCAAGCCCAAGCTCGATCATGGTGAGAAAGCCCTGTGTCCGCGATGTGGTTACGAGCTCTATGCTCATCGATACAACGTCGTACAGCGCAGTCTCGCCTTGGTTATCGCGGCACTGCTGTTGTATATCCCGGCGAACTTTTTACCCATCATGCAACTCAATCTGCTTGGGCAATCGTCGCAAGACACTGTCTGGAGCGGGGTTGTCGGGCTTTTCGATACAGGCATGCAAAGCGTTTCAGTCATTGTGTTCCTGTGCAGCATGGCGATTCCGCTGCTCAAGTTGCTCTGTCAACTGGTCGTGTTGCTGAGTATCCGATTTGACGTCGGACGTAGCTACGGCTTGCTGCTTTACCGTATTTATCACCATTTACGGGATTGGGGGATGCTTGAGGTTTACCTCATGGGCGTACTGGTCGCGATCGTCAAGCTGGCAGATATGGCAGCAATGACCATTGGCCTGGGCCTGGCGTGCTTCATTGGATTGTTGTTGGTCCAGGTCTGGCTGGAGGTAGTGATGTCTCCTCACCAGATCTGGCAGGCTTTATCAGGAGAGGATGCCCATGCGGGCGATTGATGCAGGCATTCTGATTTGCGCCGAATGCCATGAATTGAACAAGCAGGAAGCTGATGTCGATGAACAGGTCTGCACTCGCTGCGGCGCGCTGGTGCATGCCCGCCGTCCCAACAGTGTGGCGCGAACCTGGGCGTTGCTGATCACCGCCGCCATTCTTTACATACCGGCCAATGTGCTGCCAATCATGACAGTGAGCTCCCTGGGCAAGGGTGATCCCAGCACCATCATGTCCGGAGTGATCCAACTGGTTCAGCACGGCATGATTCCCATTGCTGCAGTGGTGTTTATCGCCAGCATTGTGGTGCCCACGTTCAAACTGGTGGGGATCGCCTTGCTGTTGTTTTCCGTGCAGCGCCACCAGCCACTCTCGGCCCGCCAGCGCATATGGATGTACCGCTTTATCGAGTTCATCGGCCGCTGGTCGATGCTCGATATCTTTGTGATCGCCATCCTGGTGGCGCTCGTGAATTTTGGCCGGCTGGCCACCATCGAAGCTGACCTGGGCGCCATTGCGTTCGCCAGCGTGGTGATTCTGACGATGCTTGCCGCAGTAACTTTCGATCCCCGACTGATTTGGGATAACACGGAGTCGGACGACGACCATGACTGATCTGCCTACAGCTAAAACCCGACCGGCTTCGAACTGGTCGGCTATCTGGGTATTGCCCCTGATTGCCCTGATCATTGGTGGCTGGCTTGGCTGGCGTGCCTACACCGAAACCGGCATCGAGATTCAGGTTCGTTTTGAAAGCGGTGAAGGCATCCAGGCCAACAAGACCGAAGTCGTCTACAAAGGCATGCCGGTCGGCAAGGTGAAAACCCTCAAGCTTGATGATGAAGGCAGTTCCAAAGGGGTGATCGCGACCGTCGAGATGAACAAGGACGTGGAGCAATACCTGCGCACCAGCACGCGCTTCTGGCTGGTCAAGCCGAGTGTGACGCTGGCCGGTATTACCGGGCTTGAGACGCTGGTCTCGGGTAACTATGTCGCGATCAGCCCGGGTGAGGGCGAGCCTGCTCGCAAGTTCAAGGCCCTGGCACAGGAGCCACCGCTGTCGGACGCCCAACCTGGCTTGCACCTCACGATCAAGGCTGATCGCCTGGGCTCGCTGAACCGTGGCAGCCCGGTGTTCTATAAGCAGATCAAGGTCGGGCAGATCAAGAGCTACGTGCTCTCCGAGGACCAGAGCACTGTCGAGCTCAAGGTCTTCATCGAGCCGACGTACGCCAAGCTCGTGCGCAAACACACGCGTTTCTGGAACGCCAGCGGCATCAGCATCGATGCCAACCTGTCCGGTGTAAAAGTTCGCAGTGAGTCCCTGGCCAGTATTGTTGCTGGTGGTATTGCGTTTGCCACGCCTGAAAATCGCAAGGACAGCCCGCCTACCGATCCGAGTCTGCCGTTCCGCCTTTATGAGGACTTTGATGCGGCTGCCGCCGGGATCAAGGTCAAGGTCAAGCTAAGCGACTTCGAAGGCTTGCAGGCGGGCCGCACGCCGGTGATGTACAAAGGCATTCAGGTCGGCACCCTCAAGGCACTCAAGGTCGATCCCGATTTGTCCGGCGCCAGCGCCGAGTTGACCCTGGACCCGCTGGCCGAGGACTACCTGGTCGATGGCACCCAGTTCTGGGTGGTCAAGCCTTCGATTTCCCTGGCGGGTATCACCGGTCTCGAAGCGTTGGTCAAGGGTAACTACATTGCCGTGCGCCCTGGGGACAAAGGCGCCGCGCCGCAACGTGAGTTTGTCGCACGGCCCAAGGCGCCGCCGCTGGATTTACGTGCACCGGGCCTGCACCTGGTGTTGTTCACCGATAACCTCGGTTCGCTGGAAGTGGGCAGCCCGGTACTCTACAAGCAGGTCAAGGTGGGCTCGGTACAGAGCTATCAGTTTTCGCGCAAGAAGAAACAGCTGGTGATCGGGGTCCATATCGAGAAGGAATACGAAGACCTGGTCAACGCTTCCACGCGGTTCTGGAACGCCAGTGGCATCACCTTGACCGGTGGCCTGACCGGCGGGATCCAAGTCAAGAGTGAATCGTTGCAAAGCCTGATGGCTGGCGGCATCGCCTTTGAAACACCGGAGGCCAAGGCACCCTTGCAGAAGCGCATCCCGCGTTTCCGCCTGTTCGCCAGCCATGAGCTAGCCAACCAGAAAGGCGCGGTGATCACCATCAAGGTCGACCGGGCTGATGGCCTGCGCACGGGCACGCCGATCCGCTTCAAGGGGCTGGATGTCGGCAAGATCGAAGACGTTGACCTGAGTGACGATCTGCAGTCGGTGCTGTTGACTGCGCGGATCGATGAAGTCCCGGAGCGCATCGCTCGTGTCGGCAGTCAGTTCTGGGTGGTCAAGCCCGAATTGGGGCTGATCAAGACGTCGAACCTGGAAACATTGGTTACCGGGCAATACATCGAGGTGCAACCGGCAGCGAAGAACCTGGGGCCGCAGAAGAATTTCGTGGCGCTGGCCAATCCCCCGGAAACTGCCAAGCAGGAAGCTGGATTGAGCCTGACGTTGAGCGCTCCTCGTCGTGGTTCGCTGAAGGCTGGGGTTCCGGTGACTTATCGAGAAATCACCGTGGGCAAGGTGACGGGTTATGAGTTGGGCCAAACGGCTGATCGTGTACTGATCCGCATCCTGATCGAGCCCAAGTACGCGCCACTGGTCCGCAGCGGCACGCGCTTCTGGAACACCAGCGGTTTTGACTTTGATGTGGGCCTGTTCAGAGGGGCGACAGTGCGTACTGAATCGCTGGAGACGATGATCCAGGGCGGTGTCGCCTTTGCTACGCCGGATGGTGAGCGCATGGGCACCCCGGCGCGACCGGAGCAGACATTCCCGCTGTTCGACAAGTTCGAAGAGGAATGGCTGACCTGGGCACCGAAGATTTCGCTCGGCAAGTAGTGTATTGGCGGCTGTGATGCCGCCTTCGCGAGCAGGCTCGCTCCCACAGTGGTCAGCGTCGTTCACATATTTTGTGTGCGCCACGGACTAAATGTGGGAGCGAGCCTGCTCGCGAAGAAGCTCTCCAAATAAAAAGGCCGCAATCCATTGGATCGCGGCCTTTTTCGCATCTAACGGTTCAACTCAAACCGCATCCATCTCCGGCTCATCCGCTTCAACGTTCACAGTCGCCTTCACCTCGTCGTGACGACGGATGTACTTCCAGTCATCCTCATCGATGTAGATGCCAGCCGGGCCGCTGCCACCTTCCAGGTCGATGGCGACACTGGCGCAGACCTGCGGCTTCACACTGGCCAGGATGGGCACGAAGCCCAGTTGCAGACTGGTCTCGAGCAACGCCGCCTGGTTTTTCTCGTCGATGTCCGCGGCCTCGTCGAGGTAGTACGGCAAGCGCACACGTCCGGCCAGGTCGCGGTCCATCAAGTGCAGCAACAAATACATGTTGGTCAACGCCTTGATGGTCATGGTGGTGCCGTTGGACGCGGCGCCGTCGATGTCGGTGTGGATCACCGGTTGACCGTTGACCTTGGTGATCTCGAACGCCAGTTCGAACAAGTCCTTGAGGCCCAGCTGGTTGTGGTTCGCCGCCACCAGCCGTGCCAGGTATTCCTTGGCCTCTTCGTTCTTGTTGTCCTGCTCGGCGCTCTGGCTCAGGTCGAAGACGGACAGGGTCTCGCCTTCTTCGTACTGGCCGGCGCTGTGGATAATCTGGTCGATGTGCTTGAGTGCTTCCTTGTTCGGCGCCAGGACGATGCGGAAGCTTTGCAGGTTGGACACCTGACGTTTGTTGATCTCGCGGTTGAACAGTGCCAACTGGTGCTCGAGGCTGTCGTAGTCGCTGCGGATGTTACGCAGGGTCCGGGCGATGTCGGTAACAGCCGCACGCCGTGCCTTGCCCAGGGTCAGGGCTTCGTCGGTGCGGTGTGCGTAGGCGTTGATCAGCAGTTGCAGGCGACGTTCCATATCGTCTTCGCTGTCGAACTTGGCCACGCCCTTGAGGCGCACCTGGGCGTACAGCGCCTCGATCTGGCCATCGGCACGCAACAGGCCTTGCCAGCTGTCCTGATAGTCGTTGAGCAACGGCAGCAGGTTGTCCATCGAATCGTCGACCGGATCCATGAACGGCGTGCCGAACGGCAGATCCGCCGGCAACAACTGACGGCGGCGAAGGGCATCGTCGAGGGTACGTTGCTTGGCTTCCATGTCACCGATCTGCCGGCCGACCAGTTGCAGCTTGGCGGACAGTTGCTGGACGCGTTCGGTGAAAGCATCGCTGGAACGCTTCAATTCGTCCTGGGCGGCTTCCATCTGCGCCAGCTGCTCCAGCTTGTCGCCCTCTTCGGCGCTCAGGGTTTGCGCACGACGGAAGTCTTCCAAGGCTTTCTGGGCATCCAGCACCTGCTGGTACAGCGCTTCGGTCTGGGTCTTGCTCGCGGCGCGGTCGGCAGCCACGGCCTGCTGGGTTTTCAGTTGCTTGAGTTCTTTTTCCAGGCGCTCTTTCTGGTCGCGCAGCGCGGCACGGTCAGCCAGGGCTTGCAGGGCCGGGGGCTCGATGTGCGAGATGTCGATGGACAGGCCCGGTACTTCGAAGCGCTCGCCTTTGAAACCGTCGAGGATCAGCTCTACGGATTTGACCCAGTCGCCGTTGTCGTCGAGGGTAATGCCGTGCTCGCCCAGCGGCAGGCTGAACAGTGCGCTGTTGAACAGGCGCATCAGGCGCTCGACGTCCTGCTGCGAGAATTCTTCGCGCAGGCGGGCGTAACTGTTGTTGTCGGCGTGGTCGAGTTGTTGCTTGACCGACTTCAGGCGTTTTTCCAGCTCACGCAGGCGTTCATCCAGGTCCTCGGCGCTGAATTGCCGCGACTGCGCCAGGGCACCTGCCAGCTCATCATGGGCGTCCTTGGCCGCGAGCAGTTGTTGCTCGAGCACCTTGACATCTTCGACCAGGGCAAAACGATGCTTGAGCACCGCCAGCTCGCCGAGCCAGCGCTGGATGCCAGTGATTTCCCGCTCCAGGCGCATCAGCTCCTGGGTGCCGCCACGCTGATCGTTCTGCAGGGCGTCCTGCTCGTGGCGATAGTGCTCGGCCTGGATGGTCAGCTCTTCCTTGCGGGCACTGGCGTAGTCCGACCAGGTGCCGAGCAGGGAGTCGAGCAGCGGCGAGAGGCGGTGCAGCTTGCCGCGCAGGATATCGCGCTGTTTCACGCCGTTGGCGAGGGCTTCGACCAGGGGACCGGCCGCCACCAGCGATTGGTAGTCCTGTTCCATGCGTCGTACGTCGCGGAAAGCTTCTTCGCACGCGGCGATGTAGTCGACGCTACCGGAACGCAGGCTGTGCTCGAAGGCGTCGAGGAACAGTTGCTTGAGCTTGGCCGCGGTGATTTCGCGCATGTGCAGCAGGTTGATGAACAGCGCGCGGAAGGTCTTCAGGCTCTGTTCGCTGGTAGAGCGCAGGGGGATCAGTGTCAGGTCCAGCGGGATCGAAGTGTGTCCACCGACCAGCAAGCGCCGCAGTTCATCGGGCTTGAGCTCGTAGGCTTTGAGGCCTTCGCGCTCAAGGTTGCTGAACAACTCCTTCTGGCGCAGGCAGGTGTCGTTTTTCTGGTAGTGGGCCAGGTCCAGCCGGCCGGCATAGGCAAAGAACTGGTGACCGAAGCCGCCACCCGGACCGCGTCCGACCACGCCGATCACGTGGGGGCCATGGGGCAGGTTCACCTCCACCAGGATGTAGCTGGTGTCTGAGGCGAAGTAGAAGCGCCGGGATTGCTCCAGGCTGTACTTGCCGAAGCTCATGTCCGACATGCGTGCCAGGATCGGGAACTGCAGCGCATTGATCGAAGCGGATTTACCGAGGTTGTTCGCGCCGTAGACCGACAGCGGCTCTTCCAGCGGGAACAGGCCGAGGGTGTAGCCGGCGGTGTTCAAAAGGGCAAAGCGGCGGATGCCGTAGCGTTCCTTGATCATGCGTCGAGCTCCTGTTCTTCGGCAATGGCGCGGGCCAGGGCGTCTTCTTCGCTTTCATCTGCAAACTCTGCCAAGTCGAGCGGGTCATCGGTCTGCAGTAGTTTTTCGTCGCTGTCTTCATCGATCAGCACCGGAGCCGGCAGTGGCAGTACGCTGTGCAGGCTGGCCGCCAGGTCACGGTCCTGTTGCACCGACAGGCACACATCGAGGAAACGGTGCATCGGCGGCAGGAAACGGTACACGCCGTTTTCTTCGCCGGCGAAGCCGAGTTGGGTCATGCGGCGCATGATTTTTTCTTCCAGCTCATCCTGGGTCTGCACTTCGGCCTGAATGAACAGGTCGCGGTATTTTTCCAGCAGCGATGGCAGTTCATCGCGACCCAGGCTACCGCCGTCGAGCACGGCGACCGGGTCGCGGCCCTGATCGGCCAGGTGCTCGACGAGGATGAAGGTGAACAGCGCCAGACGCTGCGCGGTCTTGTTCACCGCCGCGGCGGCCAGGTCCGGTACGAAATAGTAGAAACCACGGGTGTCGCACACCAGTTCAAACCCCAGGGCCTTGAACAGCGTGCGGTACTGGTCCTGGAAGTTCGACAGCTGCGCATACAGCTCAGGATCGCGGCGGCTGACGTGGTAGCCCTTGAACAGCTCGCGAAAGATCGGTGCCAGCTGGGACAGTTCGGAAAGATCAAGATGCATGGGGGATGCTCGCAGAATTCTCGGTAGGGTCATCGCCGACCGAGAGCAGGGCGAAGGAGCGCAGGCTGACCTGGTGCTCGTGTGTGTGATAGTCGCGACGTTCCAGGCGTTCGCGCTTGAAGCGTTTTTCCCGGGACAGTCGCGAGAACCAGTACAGCAATTCGTCGGTGGCGCCGTCCGGCTCCTGCTCCAGCAGCCAGGTCATCAGGTCCGGCATCGGCAGGGCGTCTTCGCAGCGTTCGAGCATTTCCCGAACCGTGCGTGGCGCACGCGGAGCCTCGCCTTTCTGGGTTTTGTGGGCCTTGGGGAAGCGCGCCGGTTTCGGTTCGAAGCGGGCCAGGGCATAAACGTAGGCCTCGACCTGGCTGGCGCTGCCGAGGAAGGTGCTTTGCGGCCGTGTGAACAACGGCATTGCCGCCTGCGGCACGGCATCGATGCCTTTTCGGCGGATGGCGGACAGGGCCAGTGCCGCGCCACGGGTCACGGCGTTGTGGCGACGCGCCTCTTCACGCAGCGGCAGCAACAGTTCACGCGCGTGACGCAAGGTCAACTGGGCGCTGGTCTGCATTTCAAGGATACGCGCGTGGGTGCGCAGCAACATGTCGTCATCGACCAGATGGCCGAGGCGCTGCTGCTCGGAGAGCATCTTCAGCAGCACGGTTTCAACCTTGCGCACGCCTTGTTCGAAAGCGCCGTCGGCGTTCACCAGATCAATCATCGGCTCGACGTATTCGTCCCAGGTCGCCAGCACTTCAGCGTAACGCTGGCGCAATGGAATCTGTCGATCGCTGGTTTTCGCCCTTTCGGCGACGGCCACCAGTGCCTGTTCGTCGTTATCGAGTTTTTTCAGTACATCGCGAACTCGCATGTCGAGCAGGCGAAGCTGGCGGGCCAGGTCGTTGCCGTCGCGGATGTCGAAGGCGTCCTGAATGTAGCCGGCCAGGCGCTCGAGATGGCGCAGATAGGCTTCGATTTCCAGGCACAGGCCCAAACGGTGTTCACGGCGCAGGTAGGCGAGGAAGTCGTGAATTTGCGCATTGAGCTCGAAACGGTTCGGGCTTTTCGCCACCGGAACCAGAATATCGAGGCGAATCCACACGTCCAGCAGGCTGGTGATGTCCTGCGGCGTACTGTCGAGTTGCTGGGCGGCCAGTTGCGTGCGCAGTTCGTTGAGGCTCAGGGTGCCTTGGTCGAAATGCTCGCACAGTGGCTCCAGAAGTGCCCAGTGTTCAGCGAGGGCGCGCAAGACGCGCTTGGGTTCGATCATCGGAATGGCCGGCTGGTTGGCGAATAAAAGCCGCGATTGTACTGCATCAGGCACGATGCGATTCACTCTCGGGACGGGCTGTCGCCATTTTTCACAAGTGGAAAGATTATCGGTGCAGTCTATCGATCAACAGCGGGCGATCTTGCGCGAAGGGCGGTAGAATCGGCGCACTTTAGTTATCCACAAGTGGCCGACCTTTGCTTATCGAGTCCCGTCGTCGCGCTTATTTGAACGCCATGCAGGTGGTCAACTGGCTGCCGCGCACCGAATTGCCCTTTGCCGCCCTGTCGCGGCCCGAGCTGCTGGAGCCGCCCGAGGCGCTGGTCGAGGCTCCCGTGGCGCCTTTGCCGGTGGTCGAGACGCCCGTCGTGCCTACGGTAAAACCCGCCGAGCGGGTGAAGGTGGAGGTGCCGCGGCCATCGCTGGCGAGCACGCGCACTGGCGCAAAACCTGCGGCCGAGGAGGCGCCGGTGGTCGCCAGGGTCGCGCCGGTACCGCCGCCGCGCTTTGCCCTGCAACTGCTGCGAGCCGGCCGCTGCCTGCTGCTGGTTGAGTTACCCACAGGTGAATCCTTCCAGGCACGCGACCCTGCTTATCTGCTGCTCAAGGACATGCTGCGAGCCGCCAGTCTGCCGGACAGCCCGCAGATCATCGGCGAGCCAGTACGCTGGCCGCTGCTGGTGCGCGGGACGATGGACCAGGGCCCGGAGGCCGCCCGTGACTTTGTGCAAGGTTTCCTCTCGGTGCGCATGGAAGAAGTGCCGTGCGCCTGCCTTTGGCTGATCGGCCTGCCCGCGGTGCGGTTTGCCGGTGAAGCGGACTCTGATGCGTTCAACCGCGAACTGCAGATTGAAGGCCTGGGCTCGGCGTGGGCGGTACCGGGCCTGGAATTGTTAATGGAAGAGCCACAGCGCAAGGCCGCCGTGTGGCAAGCCATGCGTCGGCTGATGGCGCGTTGGAAAGAATCGAATGAGTGACGCTGTATCGTTCCGCCCGATGACCGAGGCGGACCTGGAAACTGTTCTGAAGATCGAATATGCGGCCTACAGCCATCCCTGGACCCGCGGGATTTTTCTCGATGGCCTGGGCAAGTATCAGATCTGGCTGATGTTCGAGGGCCAGCAGCAGGTGGGCCACGGGGTGGTGCAGATCATTCTTGACGAGGCGCATCTGCTCAACATCACCGTCAAGCCGGAAAACCAGGGCCGAGGCCTGGGTTTGACCTTGCTGGAGCATTTGATGTCGATCGCCTACAAGGCCGACGCCCGGGAATGCTTCCTGGAAGTGCGTGATAGCAACACTGCGGCGTTCAAGTTGTATGAGCGTTATGGTTTCAACGAGATCGGGCGTCGACGGGATTACTACCCGGCGGTGGGTGGGCGCGAAGATGCGGTGGTCATGGCCTGTACATTGGTGGATTGAAACCATCGCCATGTTTGAACGCGGATTCCTGCGTAGGAGCTGCCGTAGGCCCGAGCCTGCGGCAGCTCCTACAGATCAGCGTTTCTTGTCCAGCGGATCGCGCTGCGCCATCTCCTCCTCGTCCAACCCATTACCCCCACCAATCTCGTCTTCATCGACAATGCTCAAGTCCCAGTCGGCCTGATCACCTTCACCCAATTCCTGGGCATCCCGCGCACCGTCCTCACGGATGAGCGTTTCCGGGCTCATGTCATCATCGGTCGATTCATGATCATCGGTCGATGCTCCCGTCATGCCGGCTTCGCGCACGCGTTCTTCGGGTATCAGCTGCTTGCGCTCCTTTTGCGGCAATTCATCGCCGATTTTTGCGCTGGGTTCTTCCGTGTCGAAATCCAGCTCATGCACCGAGCCCATGCGATCTTCGTTATCATCGATGGGTTCAGGTTGCACCGCATCGTACGGACGTCGTGAATCAGTCATGGCAATTCCTCATACTGTTAGCCTTATAGGGTGGACCCACTGGGTTGCAGAGAATTCCACCGGCATGGAGCGCCATGAACAGGCAGCAGCGCGCATTTGCATAACGCGCGTGACCCCGACGGACGGTTGTCTGTCAAAGCAGCGCACCATTATCGAGGCTTCATTGCATGAACGAATTACAAGATCTGATTGATAACAACGAGCGCTGGGCCGACGCGATCACCAAAGAAGATCCTGACTTCTTCGCCAAGCTGGCTCGTCAACAAACGCCGGAATACCTGTGGATCGGCTGTTCCGATGCGCGGGTGCCGGCCAACGAGATTGTCGGCATGCTGCCCGGCGATCTGTTCGTGCACCGCAACGTGGCCAACGTGGTGTTGCATACGGACCTAAACTGCCTGTCGGTGATCCAGTACGCGGTCGACGTGCTCAAGGTCAAGCACATCCTCGTGACCGGCCACTATGGCTGTGGCGGCGTGCGCGCCTCGATGCAGGATCGTCAGTTTGGCCTGATCGACGGTTGGCTGCGTTCGATTCGCGATCTTTACTACGAGAAACGTGAAGAGCTCGCCAAGTTGGCCACCGAAGAGGAGCAGGTCGACCGCCTCTGCGAACTCAACGTCATTCAGCAAGTGGCCAATGTCGCCCATACCAGCATTGTGCAAAATGCCTGGCATCGTGGGCAAAACCTGTCGATTCACGGTTGCATCTACGGCATCAAGGACGGTCGCTGGAAAAGCCTGAACACTACCATCAGCGGGTTTGAGCAATTGCCACCGCAGTATCGACTGCGTCCGGTCGAGAAGTTGTAAGCCTGCGCAGCAGAGGCTTTGCCGACGCCAGTGTCGCAAAAAACATCTGGTCGTCGGCGCCTTCCGTTAGTTGACTGGCAAGCCTATAGCGCAGGAGCAGGTATCGCCGGGGCTGGCGCTGGCGCCTTGAGCAATTTGAGCTGGGCCTTGATCGATGCCGTCGCGCATTTGCCTGCGGCCTGTGCGGGGGTCAGCTTGCGGATCGAGGTGTAGAACAGCGCACAGGTTTTATCGGCCTGGGCTACTTGCCAGGTCTGGGTGCAGCTCTTCAGCTCGATGTCGGCATTGGTGTCCGTTTCACGGCCCATGGCGGCCTGCCAGCACGCGGCACTCAAATCCTGGCCCATGACTTTCAGGCCCGCGGCATCGGCCTGGGCCTGGGCGTCTTTGCCGGTGTAGCTGGCTGGATCGGCGGCGTACCAGATGTAGCTGGGATGGTTGGCGCCCAATACCGGTACTTTTACTCCGTCGACCGGGCTGATTGTCACCAGGCTCAACACATTCACGGTTGGCCCGTATTGCTGCTTGACCCAGTTGCGCACCGGTGCACCGAAGGCAACCGTTGGCAATGCCGCGCCGCTGGAATGTACGGTCACCTGCTTGACCATGCTGGTCTGGTAGTCCTTGAAGTAGTCGTAGACGCCTTCCAGGTCCTTGCCTGCATTCGACGGCGCGGCAATCGGGGCGATATCGATAATGGTTTGGTAACCCGGTAGCTGCTCGGGCGGGACGCCATTGATGGTCAGCAGCGTGGCCCAGCGATCCGTGGTGGCCGACTTCAGGTAATCCTGGGCCTGAGTCAGCGAATAATCGGGTGGGAAGTGCAGCAGCTCGACGCTTCTGCGGTTTTCCAGGGCCATGCCCAGTGGCAGGAAAAAATGCCAGTTATAGGCCCACTTGCCGTCGGCATTCAGTTTGCTAGCACCGTCGTAGGCCAGGTCGCCGGCGTCAAGCAGCGCTGCCAAGGGTTTTTCATAGCTCCTTGGCACGCCCGTGATTTCGGCATGGAGTTGATGGTTATCGGTTTTGACCAGAACCTTGGCATCGTTATAGCCATCGCGTTGCACGCTTTGCGTCAGGTAGTGCTCGACGGTCTGCTCCAGCGTCCAGTTGCGAAAGCAGATCACGTTGCAGTTGTTGGGGTACGCGAACAAGCGGCTGACGCGTTCGGTACTGCCCAGCTTCAGGGCGATATCGGCGTGGGCAGCGGTACTCAGGTTGAGGGTTGCGAGGGTAAGGGCCGCGAGAGTGAGGCCTGCGAGTCTTAACATGCTCAGATCCTTTTCAGCGTGGTCGCGATACGAAGATGCACGTCATACTGGATCAACACAATGATGCAGAAAACCAGGCCTCAAGCACTTTTTTTTCGAAGCGTGCGATCCAGCCCGCGATCAGTGTTTGCGGGGAGTGAGGTCAGGCGATCACAACAGGCGTAGCGCCAATTGGCTGCCGGCACGCAAGTACTCGACCTGTGCGGTAACCGCATCCTTGACGATAGCCTCACCCGTATCGCTCAGCCTGGCTTTTTTGGCATCGAGGACGGCGCTTTGCAATAACTTCATGGCGACATCCATCGCCTTCTGAAAGGCCGTCACATTGTTGTGCTGGCCAAATTCGCGGACAACAGCGTCCATGCGGCGATCGGCATCGTCTCGCAGGGCCCTGTACTCAACCACCGAGACGTTACCGTCCTGGTAAATTTCATTGATCAACTCTTCCAGTGTCTTGGATATCGGCGTCATCGGATCTTCCTTGGGTTTTTGGTGATTGATACTCCGGGACAGGTTAATTCAAGGAGGCTGGTTGCGAGAGTCAGGGCTTGCCCTTGGATTGGGTGGGACAACGCTGCGCGTTTTGTAAGAAAAACGCGCAGTCTCAGGTCGCGCTGACCCTCGCTGTAGCCGCTTCCCTATGGCATCACCGGCGGCGTATACGCCAGCGTCGTCCCCAGTGCCCACAGCAGCACCAGCACCAGTGGTGTGTGCACCAGCAATTGCACGAACGAGAAGCCGATCAGGTCCCGCGCCTTCAATCCCAGCACGCCCAGCAGCGGTAGCATGTAGAACGGGTTGATCAGGTTGGGCAGCGCTTCGGCGGCGTTGTAGATCTGCACGGCCCAGCCCAGGTGGTAGTTCAAGTCGTTCGCCACTTGCATCACATACGGTGCTTCGATGATCCATTTACCGCCGCCGGACGGAATGAAGAAGCCGAGGATCGCCGAGTACACGCCCATCAGCAGGGCATAGGTGTCGTGGGAGGCAATGCTGACGAAGAAGGTCGAGATGTGGTGGGCGAGGGTCTGCGCGTCGGCGCCCTTGACCGTGGTCATCAGTGCGGCGATCGATCCGTACAGTGGGAACTGGATCAGCACGCCGGTGGTGGTCGGCACGGCGCGGGCCACCGCGTCGAGGAAGCTGCGTGGGCGCCAGTGCAGGAGGGCGCCGAGCATGATGAACAGGAAGTTGTAGGTATTGAGACCGGAAATCGCGCTGATCGCAGGTTTGGTGGAGAACTCATGGAACAGCCATCCAGCCGCCAGCAGCACCAACAGGATGGTCAGCAGCGGGCTGTGTTCCAGCCATTCGCCGGGACGGGAGCGTGGTTGCAGCGGTGGCAGATTGAAACTCGGGTCGACGCCACAGGCTTGGGCGTCTCGCGCCGTGTTCGGGCCGGGGGCCGTGGCATAGGCGATGATCAGCGAGATGACGATCAGGGCCAGCAACATGACGCCCGACTGCCAGAGAAAGATCGTTTGAGTGAACGGAATCACCCCGGTAATCGACAGGATCGATGGCGGCAGGCTGGCCGGGTTGGCCTGCAACTGCGCAGCAGACGAAGACAGGCCCAGGGCCCACACCGCGCCCAACCCCAGATACGCCGCCGCGCCTGCGGCGCGATAGTCCATCTTCAGGTCGGTACGGCGGGCAAGGGCGCGCACCAGCAAGCCGCCGAACACCAGTGACAAACCCCAGTTGAGCAGCGACGCGACCATGGAGATCAGGGCCACCCAGGCCACCGCGGAGCGCCCGTTTTTCGGCAACTTCGCCAGGCGATCGATCAGCTTCACCGCCGGTGGCGAGCTGGCGACCACATAGCCGCCGATCACCACGAACGCCATTTGCATGGTGAACGGGATCAGGCTCCAGAAGCCGTCGCCAAAGGCCATGGCCGCGTCAGTCGGCTTGGCGCCCATGGCCATGGTGGCCACGGCGACAATGATCACCGCCAGGGCGGCAAATACCCAGGAGTCGGGGAACCAGCGTTCGGCAAAGCTTGAACAGCGCAGGGCAAAGCGAGCGGAGCGGGTATCTTCGATATCAGCGGCCACGGGACTACCTCGAATTTTTATGTTTGTTGTGGTCTTCGGGGCAGCATAGGCCCCTCTGGACAGACACCAACCTTAATTCAAGCGAGTGTTTTTTGCGGCGCTGTTTTAGGCCTATGGGACTTTGGTCTAACGGGTTGTCCGCCGGCGCGTTTGCGTAGACCATGGGCGCCTTGGTTTTTGCCTGTGCCAGAGTTCTTTTCATGACTGCCAATATAGATCCACGTCCGCTGCCATTCAGCCGCTCGGACTACAAGACCCTGGGGCTCGCGGCTCTCGGCGGCGCGCTGGAAATCTACGACTTCATCATCTTCGTATTTTTTGCCCTGACCTTGAGCCAGCTGTTTTTTCCGCCCGAAATGCCTGAGTGGCTGCGGCTGCTGCAAAGCTTTGGCATCTTCGTCACCGGGTACCTGGCGCGGCCGCTGGGTGGGATCCTGATGGCGCATTTCGCCGACAGCCTGGGCCGCAAGAAGGTGTTCAGCCTGAGCATCCTGATGATGGCGCTGCCGTGCCTGCTGATCGGGATCATGCCGACCTACGCGCAGATCGGCTATTTCGCGCCACTGCTGCTGTTGGCCCTGCGCGTCCTGCAGGGCGCGGCGGTGGGTGGCGAGGTGCCGAGCGCCTGGGTATTCGTAGCGGAACACGCGCCAGTCGGCCATCGCGGCTACGCCCTGGGCTTCCTGCAGGCGGGGCTGACCTTTGGTTATTTGCTTGGCGCCCTGACGGCAACCTTCCTGGCGCAGGCTTTTACTCCAGCTGAAATCCTCGATCACGCCTGGCGTTATCCCTTCCTGCTGGGCGGGGTGTTTGGCGTGATTGGCGTCTGGTTGCGGCGCTGGCTCAGCGAAACGCCGGTGTTCATG
Organism: Pseudomonas sp. PSB11; assembly: GCF_014596605.1. NCBI lineage: Bacteria > Pseudomonadati > Pseudomonadota > Gammaproteobacteria > Pseudomonadales > Pseudomonadaceae > Pseudomonas > Pseudomonas sp. PSB11. The sequence goes on along the minus strand of NZ_NOIO01000006.1, from coordinate 264,660 downwards.
GCCATGCAAGCCCGGCGCGAGGCAGTCATCGAGTTGCCGTTGCGGGCAGTCCTGCGTGAACATCGCCTGGCCCTGCTGCCAGCGATGATTCTCACCTGCGTGCTGACATCGGCGGTGGTGGTGTTCGTGGTCATCACCCCGACCATGATGCAGAAAACCTTCGGCATGACCGCCGGTCACACCTTCGCCCTGAGCGCATTGGGCATCGTGTTCCTGAACATTGGCTGCGTGCTCGCCGGTCTGCTGGTCGATCGCATCGGCGCATGGCGCACCGTCATGCTTTATAGCCTGCTGCTGCCACTGGGCATCGGCGTGCTCTACACCTGCCTGATCAGCGGTGGTAACTGGGTCGGCCTGGCCTACGCGGTGGCTGGACTGAGTTGCGGAGTAGTGGGCGCGGTGCCATCGGTGATGGTCAGCCTGTTCCCGGCGCGGATTCGCGTCTCGGGTATTTCCTTCACCTACAACATCGCCTACGCCGCCTGGGCGAGCATCACGCCCTTGCTGTTGATCGGCCTGATGCCATGGAGCCCCTGGATCTGCGTGATTTTTTGCGCGGTGATGGGGGCGGTGGGCGTGGGCAGCGCGGCGTATTTCGGCACGCGGATGCCGAGAATCGCCAGTTGCCCGACCCCTGGCACGGCGTGAAAGACAGGGAAAATTGGCGCGATGTCATTATATTTGTAGGACAATCCTCAAGCCCTCTTCAGAAAACGCCCGCAATGCCGATGGCTAGGCTGTAAGTCGCTTCCTATCCCAGCCCATCGGTGCGTCCCCCATGTTCAATAAACGCTTGAAGCAGGAGCTGTCGGCTCTTCGCGAAGAACTCTCCAGCCTTCAGCAAGTCAAGGAAAGCCTGGAAAGCGAGATGCTCGTGCTGAATCTCGACATTGATGGGCGGGTGCAGTCAGTCAATCAGAACTTCCTCGGCGAGATGCACTACAAGAGCAACGAGTTGATCGGCCGGCACATCGAAGAGATGGTTCCGGATCATGTGAAGAACGACGAATTCCAGCTGCGTTTCAAGACCGCACTGAGCCGTGGCGAGCACTTTGCCGGTGCCGTGCGTCTGTTACGTGGCACGGGCCAGGAAGCCTGGTTGCGTTCAATCGTGCAGCCCGTGCGCACGGCAGACGGGCGGATCAAGCATTTTTCGATTTTCTCCAGCGACCTGACCCGCACCATCGAGGCCTCCCGTGAGCATGAAAACCTGATCGGTGCGTTGGTGCGCTCGACAGCGGTGATCGAGTTCGACCTCAATGGCAATGTGCTGACCGCCAACGAGCGCTTTCTCAGTGGCATGGGTTACAGCCTGGCGCAGATCAAGGGCAAACATCACCGTACTTTTTGCTTTCCCGAGGACTACAACAGCGCCGAATACCAAGCGTTCTGGCGCCGTCTGAACGCCGGAGAGTTCGTGGCCGAACGTTTCAAACGCGTCGACAGCCACGGCCGTACAGTCTGGCTGGAGGCCTCCTACAACCCGGTGACCGATGCCAACAACAAACTCTACAAAGTGGTGAAATTCGCCACGGTGATCACCGATCAGGTCAACCAGGAGCAAGCGGTGGCCGAAGCGGCCAACATTGCCTACGGCACCTCGCAGCAAACCGACCAAAGCGCCCAGCGCGGCAATACCGTGGTGACGCAGGCGGTGGATGTGATGCGTGACCTGGCCAGGCACATGCAAACCGCAGTCGATGGCATCGAAGCCTTGAATGAGCAATCACTGGTAATTGGCACCATCGTCAAGACCATCAGCGGTATTGCCGAACAAACCAACCTGCTGGCGCTCAACGCGGCCATCGAAGCGGCCCGTGCCGGTGAGCAGGGACGAGGTTTTGCCGTGGTGGCGGACGAGGTTCGGCAACTGGCTTCTCGCACCAGCCAGGCCACTGACGAGATTGTCCTCGTGGTGCGGCAAAACCAGGACATGGCGCGCAACGCCGTGGCCCTGATGGCCGACGGCAAGCTCCAGGCGGAACAGGGCCTGGCGCTGGCGGCGGAAGCGGGCACGGTGATCGTCGAGATCCAGGACGGGGCGCAGAAAGTGGTCAATGCAGTGGGGCAGTTCGCCAATCAGTTGGCGAGTTGACCTCCAGCGAGCCGCTGGACGGCAAGACCTGGCAGTCGTAACGTGGCGGCTACCCAGGTTGCAAGCCATCCACAATGAGGTCAGGCAATGAGTAAACTGCGTGTGGGCGTTATTTTCGGGGGCCGCTCGACCGAGCACGAGGTGTCGCTGCAGTCGGCGAAAAACATTGTCGATGCACTGGATCGCTCGCGCTTCGAGCCGGTGCTGATCGGCATCGACAAGCAAGGCCACTGGCACCTCAACGACCCCTCGAACTTCCTGCTGAACCAGGAAAACCCGGCCCTGATCGCACTCAATCAATCCAATCGAGAATTGGCCGTGGTTCCGGGCAAGGCCCACCAACAATTGGTGGAAACCGCCGGTGCCGATCTGTTGGGTCATGTCGACGTGATCTTCCCGATCGTCCACGGCACGCTTGGCGAAGACGGTTGCCTGCAGGGTTTGCTGCGCATGGCCGACTTGCCGTTTGTCGGTTCCGATGTGCTGGGTTCGGCGGTCTGCATGGACAAGGACATCAACAAGCGCCTGTTGCGTGATGCCGGCCTGGCCGTCACGCCGTTCGTTACCCTGACCCGCGCCAGCGCCGCGCGCACAGGCTTTGCCGAAGTCAGTGGCAAGCTCGGCCTGCCGCTGTTCGTCAAACCGGCCAACCAGGGTTCTTCCGTCGGCGTGAGCAAGGTGAGCGACGAAGCCGAATATGCGGCGGCGGTCGAGCTGGCTTTGAGCTTCGATGAAAAAGTGCTGATCGAGTCGGCGGTCAAGGGCCGAGAGATCGAATGCGCGGTACTGGGCAACGAAGACGCCATCGCCAGCGGCTGTGGCGAGATCGTGGTGCACAGTGGCTTCTATTCCTACGACAGCAAGTACATCGACGACAAAGCTGCTGAAGTGGTGGTGCCAGCCAATATCAGCGTCGAGTCCAGCGAACGCATTCGCGCGATGGCGGTCGAGGCGTTTCAGGTGTTGGGCTGCTCCGGGCTGGCGCGGGTCGATGTATTTTTGACTGACAGTGGCGAAGTCCTGATCAACGAGATCAATTCGCTGCCGGGGTTCACCCGCATCAGCATGTACCCGAAACTGTGGCAGGCCGCGGGGATGACCTACAGTGAACTGGTCACGCGGCTGATCGAATTGGCACTGGAAAAACACCAGGCTCGACGGGCGCTGAAAATCAGTCGTTAAGCGAGTATGCCGGTTTGATTTCTAACATTGGCGGCCATCTGATCAAGCCTGTTTCGTCGGCTTGATCAGGCTCTGAGCTGGTATGCCAAAGAGTTCGTGAAGTTTCCAAATCATAGGCAGCGTTAGTGCGCGTTTACCATTGAGTACTTCGTAGACTCGATTTGTTCGACCAATGGCTGGTGCAAGATCAGAAGCCGATAGGCCGGATTGCTCCATTCGAAATTTTATCGCGTCGATCGGGTTGGGCAGGTTTACTGGAAACTGTTTCGCTTCATAAGCTTCGATAAGCGTGATCATTATCTCGAAGTAGTCGCCTTCAGGGGTGCCGGGCTCTGGCTCGTTGTCGAACAGCGCTGACACCTTTTTGAGGGCTTCACGGTAATCCTCGTCGGTGCGAATTGGACGAATGTTCATGAGTTACTCCATCTCGACGGTGTCAGCGTCGATTGCGTCGTATTGTTTGTGAGTGCCAACAAAATTTATGTACACGGCACCGAAGCGATAAGTCACCGCAACGACCAGTCGAAACTCGTTGCCCTTGATGTTAAACACGACCCGACGGCTCCTGAGAATGCTGGCGGTGACAAAGTGTGTCTTTATGTCCGCGGGCGTTTTCCAGTCCGAGTTCCTAGCCTCATCAATCCAGGCCAGGAAGGATTGCTCCGAGTCGGGGTATTTCTTCCAGAACCTCTTTAGTTGACTGATGGCGATGATTCTCATGGCATGATCTAGTCCCGTGGTGGGACTTGCGCAAGTCTGGGGGAAGTGTTGTCGACGTACGGAATGATCTGATATTGATGCCCGGACGCTTCCGACATCGGTGTGAGCGACCTGCAAGTGACGGGCTATTTTGATTTCGCCCGTAGTGAACTCTACTGGCATAGCCAACTTTTGCGGGTAGGAAGGGGCTGGGTTTGGAGGCGATCAGGAGCTGCAATCAATAACTAAGAGCCTACCTTCCGGTAGGCCCTTTCCCACGCCTTTGTACGACTCAATCCCCCAACGCTTCCCCCTCCCGCCGAGGATCGGCCCCACCGACCAGCGACGCCTGCCCCTGTGCATCCTTGACCCGGACAATCGCCTGGGTGCCGCTGGTCATGTCGATTTCGTTGACGCTGTGGCCCTTGTCCTTGAGGGCCTGGATCAACGTCGCGCTAAATTGACCGTTCTCCAGTTCGGTCGGGCCATTTCGGCTGCCGAAGTTGGGCAGGTTGATAGCCGCTTGCGCATCGAGCTGCCAATCGAGCAGGCCGACGGTGGTTTTGGCCACGTATTCGATGATTTGCGAGCCGCCGGGTGAGCCGAGGCTGGCGACGAATTCGCCGCTCTGGCGATCGAAGATCAGCGTAGGGGCCATGGACGAGCGCGGACGCTTGCCGGGCTCGACGCGGTTGGCGACTTTCTGGCCGTTCTCCTCGGGAATGAACGAGAAGTCGGTCATCTCGTTGTTGAGCAGGAAGCCCTGGACCATCACATGTGAGCCGAAAGCGGATTCGATGGTGGTGGTCATCGACACCGCGCCGCCCTGGTCATCGACCGCCACCACTTGCGAGGTGGAGATGCGCAGGGGCGAGCGGTCTGGCGCGTAGGCGACCTGGATGCCCGGCGGCGTGCCGGGTTTGGCCGTGCCCATGCTGTGCTCGCCGACCAGCGCCGCCCGGCTGGCCAGGTAAGCCGGATCAATCAAACCCTTGACGGGCACTGGCACAAAGTCGGAGTCGGCCACGTATTGCGCGCGATCGGCATAAGCCAGGCGCTCGGCTTCGCTGATCAGGTGCACGGCCTCGGCGGTCGGTTCGAAACCGGCGGCGGTGCTGGTTTTGAGCGGTTGCATCGGCGCCAGGGCCCAGCGCTTGTCGCGTGACTCCAGGGCTTGCAGCGTGCCGAGGATCTGCGCCATGGCGATCCCGCCCGACGAGGGGGGCGGCATGCCACAGACCTGCCAGCGCTTGTAGTCGGTGCACAAGGGCGCGCGTTCCTTGGCGCTGTAGTTGGCCAGGTCGCCCAGCGACAGACTGCCCGGGTTGGAGTGACTCTGGACCTTGGTCACGATCTCTTGCGCAATGGGCCCTCTGTATAAGGCATCCGGCCCTTCCTTGGCGATGCGTTGCAACGCAGCCGCCAAGGGCGGGTTCTTCAACAGGGTGCCGCTGGCTTTCGGGCTGCCATCGGCATTCAGGAAATAGGCCGTCATCTCTGCAGAGTTCCTGATGGACGAATCCGCGGCAATCAACCGATGCAGGCGAGGCGAGATGACAAAGCCGTGTTCCGCCAGATGAATGGCAGGTTCGAACAACTGCGCCCATGGCAGGCGACCGTGTTTGCGATGGGCCAGCTCAAGCGCTCGCAACACCCCGGGCGTACCCACGGAGCGCCCGCCGATCTGTGCCTGGGTGAAGGGCATCGGTTGGCCGTCGGCCTGCAGGAACAGCTTCTCGGTGGCGCTGGCCGGGGCGGTTTCGCGCCCGTCGTACGTGCGTACGGATTGACCATCCCAGAGCACGATCAACGCGCCACCACCGATGCCCGAGGACTGCGGTTCGACCAGCGTCAAAACCGCCTGCATGGCAATGGCGGCATCGATGGCCGAGCCACCGCGACGCAGCATCTCGCGTCCGGCTTCGGCAGCCAATGGGTTGGCGGCTGCGGCCATGTGGCGTGAAGCGTGTCGGGTCTGCAGGTCGGTGCGATAACCGGATGCGCTTTCCGGTGCCGTGGGCAGCGTCGGGGCGGACGCGTTGTGGCAGGCGCCAAGGGTCAGCGCGGTGATCATCAGCGCGAGGGCTGGCAGGCGCGCGCGACTCGAATGGGAGGCTGGGAACATGGGGGCACTCCGTCCGTGGGATAAATATACCGGGGACTGTATCGGTGACTTCGCAGTGACGCAAACCAGGTCCCGTGGACGCTCTTCATCAATCGACGGATTTTCTGTAGGGTCATTGCCAGCGATCACCCCACAAGACCCACAAGAGGCAGCCATGCAGAGCGAGTTCCCATCCCAGCCCAGCTACCGTTCCCAGCGCGAACAATTCCTGGCGGCGGCAACCGCGGCCGGTGCGACGCTGAGCGAGTATCCCCATCCTCTCAAGGGGCCATCCGGCGAGGCCTTGGGCACCGATGTGGCGGTGCTCGGCGATCCTGGCGCCAAACGCCTGCTGATCGCGCTGAGTGGTACTCACGGGGTCGAGGGCTTCTATGGCTCGGGTTGCCAGATCAAGTGGCTGCAGGAACTCGGTAAGCGCTCATTGCCGACGGATGTCGCCGTGGTGATGATTCATGCGATCAATCCCTGGGGCATGGCGTGGCTGCGTCGGGTCAATGAAGACAACATCGACCTGAACCGCAATCACCTGGACTTCGATCGTGCGCTGCCGGACAACCAGGCTTATGACGCGCTGCATGAAATTTATGCCTGCACGCAGTTGCGCGGGCCTGAGCGAGATCGGGCCGATGCCTTGCTGGATGAGCAAATCCGCCTGCACGGATGGCCCGCGGTCATGTCGATTGTCGAAGGTGGCCAGCATGCGCACCCGGACGGATTGTTCTACGGCGGGGTGGCCCCCAGTTGGTCGAACCGTACATTGCGGCAGATCATGCAAAAGCACGTGGCCCATGCGGACGTCGCCCTGTGTTTCGACTTGCACACCGGTGCCGGGGAGTATGGGCATCCGATGTTGTTGACGATCACCGAAGCGGCTTATCCGGCGCTGGCCGATGCCCAGGCAATTTACGGTCCGTGGCTCTACACGTTGCACACCGGCGCCGACACCCTGAGCGAAACCGGTGTTGCAGCCACTGCGACCGGCTACACCTCGCAGGCGTTGCTCAATACGCTGCCACAGGTGCGGTTGATGCCGTTCGTGATCGAGTGCGGGACTTATCCGGGGCCGGACGTCCATCGACATCTGCGCGATGACCACTGGTTGCATCTGCACGGTAATGTCCACGATGCGGTGGGGCGAGAGATCAAGTTGAATCTGCTTGAACAGTTCTATCCGGCCGATAGCGATTGGCAGGCCATGGTCTGGCTGCGTACCTGGCAGATCTGGGAGCGGGCGTTGTCGGCGCTACCGGCGATTCGTTGCTGATGATGGTGGTGTAGGAGCGAGCATGCTCGCTCCTACAAGGGAGCAGCCATTTTCTTGAGGCATAAAAAAACGGCTTACCTTTCGGTAAGCCGTTTTTAGCACTTGGTGGCTACACAGGGACTTGAACCCCGGACCCCAGCATTATGAATGCTATGCTCTAACCAACTGAGCTATGTAGCCAAGATGGCGCGCATTATTCACCGGTAATGCAGATGCGTCAAGCGTATATTTAAAATATTTCTCTACACTTTCAACCGCTTATCTTCCTGAGCCGAAAAAACGGGCCGTAGGAGGGCGTGGATCGAGTGGAAATCTGCCGAATAGCGAGGTCGTTAGCAGGCTAAGGGGATGGCGCTGGCGCAACGAAAAATGGCACATTGGTGCACCTGCCCGTGTGCACCCCTCTGTTTTTCGGAAATTTCATGGCTATCAGCAACGTTCAGCCCGCCACTGCGGCGGCGTCCGCGCCTTCACAAAGCAGCCCCCTGGTCATGCGCATCATCGGCGCGGTGGCGCTGGCGCACCTGATCAACGACCTGATCCAATCGGTGCTGCCGTCGATCTACCCGATGCTCAAGGCCAACTATGGCCTGACGTTCACCCAGGTCGGCCTGATCACCCTGACTTTCCAGCTGACCGCTTCGCTGCTGCAACCCTGGGTCGGCTACCACACTGACCGCCATCCAAAGCCCTGGCTATTGCCGGCCGGTACGGTCTGCACCTTGATCGGCATCGTGATGATGTCGGTGGTCGGCAGCTTCCCGCTGATTCTGCTGGCGGCGGGCTTGATCGGCATTGGCTCCTCGACCTTTCACCCGGAAGCTTCTCGCGTGGCGCGGCTGGCCTCGGGGGGGCGGTTTGGCCTGGCACAATCGACCTTCCAGGTCGGGGGCAACGCGGGCTCGGCGTTCGGTCCGTTGCTGGCGGCGGCGATCATCATCCCTTACGGCCAAGGGAATGTGGCCTGGTTCGGCTTGTTCGCGGTGTTTGCACTGTTCGTGCTGTACCGGATCAGTCGCTGGTACGCCAACCACTTGAACCTGTTCAAGCTCAAGCAGGGCCAGGCAGCGACCCACGGCCTGTCCAGGGGGCGGGTGACCAGCGCGCTGGTGGTGCTCGGGCTGCTGGTGTTCTCCAAGTACTTCTACATGTCCAGCCTCACCAGTTATTTCACCTTCTACCTGATAGAGAAGTTCGACCTGTCGGTGGCCAGTTCGCAGCTGCACCTGTTCCTGTTTCTCGGTGCGGTGGCCGCGGGGACCTTCTTCGGCGGGCCCATCGGCGACAAAATCGGGCGCAAGGCCGTGATCTGGTTCTCGATCCTGGGCGTTGCGCCGTTCACATTGCTGCTGCCGCATGTGGACCTGTTCTGGACCACTGTCCTGAGTGTGGTCATCGGCTTCATCCTCGCCTCAGCCTTCTCGGCCATCGTGGTGTACGCCCAGGAACTGGTGCCAGGCAATGTCGGGATGATTGCCGGGGTGTTTTTCGGCCTGATGTTTGGCTTCGGTGGGATTGGCGCGGCACTGCTGGGCCACCTGGCGGACATACACGGCATCGAATACGTGTACTTCCTGTGTTCGTTCCTGCCGTTGTTGGGCGTATTGGCGATTTTCCTGCCACGCACCAAAAAGGCCTGATCACCTGCCACTAAGCCGTTAGCGCGAGCTTGCACAAGACTTCCGGCTGAAAAGCCGGATAATGGCGGCCATTCGTTTGCTCGCTATTGTGGTATCCCGCATGGAAATCAAGGTCAATTTTCTCGACAACCTTCGACTTGAAGCCAAGTTCGATGACTTCACCGTGGTGGCCGACCAGCCTATCCGCTATAAGGGCGATGGCTCGGCACCGGGTCCGTTCGACTACTTCCTGGCTTCGTCGGCGTTGTGTGCGGCTTACTTTGTGAAGTTGTACTGCGACACTCGCAATATCCCTACCGAAAACATCCGACTGTCGCAGAACAACATCGTCGACCCGGAAAACCGCTACAACCAGATTTTCAAGATTCAGGTCGAGTTGCCGGCAGATATCTCCGACAAAGACCGTCAGGGCATCTTGCGCTCCATCGACCGCTGCACCGTGAAAAAGGTGGTGCAGGCCGGGCCTGAGTTCGTGATTGAAGAGGTGGAGAACCTGGATGCCGATGCCCAGGCGTTGCTGATGCCTGCTGCCATTTCAGGTTCAGGGGCGGGCACCTACATCGTGGGCAAGGACCTGCCGCTGGAACAGACCATCGCCAACATGTCCGGCATTCTGGCCGACCTGGGCATGAAGATCGAAATCGCTTCGTGGCGCAATATCGTGCCCAATGTATGGTCGCTGCATATCCGCGATGCGCACTCGCCTATGTGCTTTACCAATGGCAAGGGCGCGACCAAAGAGGGCGCGTTGGCGTCGGCCTTGGGCGAGTTCATCGAGCGGCTGAACTGTAACTTCTTCTACAACGATCAGTTCTGGGGAGAGGACATCGCCAATGCGGCGTTTGTGCACTACCCGAACGAACGCTGGTTCCAGCCTGGCCCTAAAGATGAACTGCCGCCGGAGATTCTCGACGCGTACTGCCTGCGGGTTTACAACCGCGATGGCGAGTTGCGTGGCTCGCACCTGATCGACACCAATTCGGGCAACGAAGAGCGCGGCATCTGTTCGCTGCCGTATGTACGCCAGTCAGACGGCGAGGTGGTGTATTTCCCCTCCAACCTGATCGAAAACCTGTACCTGAGCAATGGCATGAGCGCCGGTAATACGCTGGCCGAAGCGCAGGTGCAGTGCTTGTCGGAAATCTTCGAGCGCGCGGTCAAGCGCGAAATCATCGAAGGTGAATTCGCCCTGCCGGATGTGCCGGCCGATGTGCTGGCGAAGTACCCCGCGATACTGGCCGGTATCCAGGCGCTGGAAGAGCAGGGGTTCCCTGTGTTGGTGAAGGATGCGTCCCTGGGGGGTGAGTTCCCGGTGATGTGCGTCACCTTGATGAACCCGCGTACCGGTGGTGTATTCGCCTCGTTCGGCGCACACCCGAGCCTGGAAGTGGCGCTGGAGCGCAGCCTGACGGAGTTGTTGCAGGGCCGCAGCTTCGAAGGCCTCAATGACTTGCCTCTGCCGACCTTTGAAGGTCATGCGGTGACCGAGCCGAACAACTTCGTCGAGCACTTTATCGATTCGAGCGGCGTGGTGTCGTGGCGCTTCTTCAGTGCCCAGTCCGATTACGAATTCGTGGAGTGGGACTTCTCGGGCCAGGGTGAAAACTCCAATGCCGAGGAAGCCGCGACCTTGTTCGGCATTCTCGAAGGCATGGGCAAAGAAGTGTACATGGCGGTGTATGAGCACATCGGCGCGACGGCCTGCCGCATCCTGGTGCCGGACTACTCGGAAATTTATCCGGTTGACGATCTGATCTGGGATAACACCAACAAGGCGCTGTTTTTCCGCGAGGACATCCTCAATCTGCACAGCCTGGACAAGGCCGGCTTGAAGGCACTGCTCAAGCGTCTGGAAGACAGCGAGCTGGATGACTACACCGACATCACCACCTTGATCGGCATCGAATTCGACGACAATACCGTTTGGGGTCAGTTGACGATCCTGGAGTTGAAGTTGTTGCTCAATCTCGTCTTGCAGAAATTTGAAGAGGCCAAGGAGCTGGTGGAAATGTTCCTCCAGTACAACGACAACACGGTCGAGCGCGGCTTGTTCTACCAGGCCGTGAACGTGGTGCTGGAGATGGAACTGGACGAGGACCTGGAGCTGGCCGACTACGAGGCCAACTTCCGTCGGATGTTCGGCAATGAGCGCATGGATGCCGCGATCGGCTCCGTGAACGGCAGCGTGCGCTTCTTCGGCTTGACGCCTACCAGCATGAAGCTGGAGGGCCTCGATAGGCATCTGCGACTGATCGAGAGCTACAAGAAACTGCACGCGGCGCGCGCAAAGGTGACGGGTTAACCCGTTTAAAGCGCCCACAAAAAAAGCACCCCAGGGTGCTTTTTTTGTTAATGGCTGCGAACGTCAGACGTTGAAGCGGAAGTGCATCACGTCGCCGTCCTTGACGATGTAGTCCTTGCCTTCCAGGCGCCATTTGCCCGCTTCCTTGGTGCCGGCTTCACCCTTGTACTGGATGAAGTCGTTGTAGGCGATCACTTCGGCGCGGATGAAGCCCTTTTCGAAGTCGGTGTGGATCACGCCTGCAGCTTGTGGTGCGGTGGCACCGACGCGCACGGTCCAGGCGCGAACTTCTTCGACACCGGCGGTGAAGTAAGTCTGCAGGTGCAGCATTTCGTAGCCGGCGCGGATCACGCGGTTCAGGCCAGGTTCTTCGAGGCCCAGGGCTTCGAGGAACATGTCTTTTTCTTCGCCGTCATCGAGCTCGGCGATTTCCGCTTCGATCTTGTTGCACACCGGAACAACCATGGCGCCTTCTTCTTCGGCGATGGCCTTGACCACGTCCAGGTGCGGGTTGTTCTCGAAACCGTCTTCAGCGACGTTGGCGATGTACATGACCGGCTTGGTGGTCAGCAGGTGGAAGCCCTTGATCACCGCTTTTTCGTCGGCGCCCATGTTCTTCATCAGGCTGCGCGCAGGCTTGCCTTCGGTGAAGTGAGCGATCAGTTGCTCCAGCAGGCCTTTCTGGACCACTGCGTCCTTGTCGCCGCCCTTGGCGTTGCGTGCGACTTTCTGCAGTTGCTTCTCGCAGCTGTCGAGGTCGGCGAAGATCAATTCCAGGTCGATGATTTCGATGTCGCGTTTCGGATCGACGCTGTTGGAAACGTGAATCACGTTCTCGTCTTCGAAGCAGCGGACCACGTGGGCGATGGCATCGGTTTCACGGATGTTGGCCAAAAACTTGTTGCCCAGGCCTTCACCTTTCGACGCGCCGGCCACCAGGCCCGCGATGTCGACGAATTCCATGGTGGTCGGCAGGATGCGCTTCGGATTGACGATTTCCGCCAGCGCCTGCAGGCGCGGATCCGGCATCGGCACGATACCGCTGTTGGGCTCGATGGTGCAGAAGGGGAAGTTCTCGGCCGCGATCCCGGATTTGGTCAGGGCGTTGAACAGGGTGGACTTGCCGACGTTAGGCAGGCCGACGATGCCGCAATTGAATCCCATGGTGTTTCCCCTCGGGTAAAAGTCAGGCCTTCTGGCTGTGCAGGTTTTTCATCGCGCGGTTCCATTCACCGGCGAGGATATCCGGCAGCACGCCGAGGGCAAAGTCGATGCTGGCATCGAGTTTTTCCTGTTCGGCGCGTGGCGCACGACCCAGGACGAAATTTGAAACCATGCTGGCGACGCCCGGGTGACCGATGCCAAGCCGCAGGCGGTGGAAAGTGTTCTGATTGCCCAGTTGCGCAATGATGTCGCGCAAACCGTTATGACCGCCATGGCCGCCGCCCACTTTGAGTTTGGCAACGCCCGGAGGCAGATCGAGTTCGTCGTGTGCCACGAGGATTTCTTCAGGCTTGATGCGGAAGAAACCTGCAAGGGCCGCCACGGCCTGGCCGCTACGGTTCATGTACGTGGTGGGAATCAGCAGACGAACATCCTGACCCTGATGCGAAAAGCGCCCGGTCAGGCCGAAATATTTGCGGTCCGCCACAAGGTTCACACCTTGTGCGTTCGCGATGCGCTCAACAAAAAGGGCCCCTGCGTTATGCCGGGTCTGTTCGTATTCAGCGCCTGGATTTCCCAAGCCAACGATCAGTTTAATGGCAGTCACGATAGGGGCCCTTCATTGGAGTGGTGGATAACATCGCCGCAATCAGGGAGTGCGGCGAAAGTGGACGAAAAATGCTCATTTACCATGATGTAAACTCCGCGTTCTCGCCCGCTTTCTCGCTACGCTCTAGTCCGCGATGTTTCCGGTCACTCCGGCAGTGCAGAGTAAATTACTCTGCAGCGCCTTCTGCAGCTTCTGGAGCAACACGTGGAGCGTGGACGTTGGCAACAGCCTTGTCATCGCCGTGTGCCAGAGCAACAAACTCAACGCCTTTAGGGGCTTTGAGGTCGGACAGGTGAATGATCGAACCGATTTCAGCGTCAGCCAGGTCGACTTCGATGAACTCAGGCAGATCTTTCGGCAGGCAGGAAACTTCGATCTCGGCAACAACGTGCGAGATTTCGCCGCCTTTCTTGGTCGGTGCTTCTTCGTTGATGAAGTGCACTGGAACGATAGCGGTCAGCTTCTGGCCGGCAACTACGCGTACGAAGTCAGCGTGCATCACGTGGCCTTTGGCCGGGTGACGTTGCAGAGCCTTGATTACGACGTTTTGCTTGGTGCCACCAACGTTCAGCTCGATGATGTGGCTGTAAGCCGCTTCGTTTTCGAGCAGTTTGGCAACTTCTTTGGCCAGCATGCTGATGGATTCAGGGGCTTTGTCGCCACCGTAAACTACAGCTGGAACCAGGCTTGCGAGACGACGCAGGCGGCGGCTCGCACCTTTCCCCAGGTCGGAACGCACTTCAGCATTCAGAGTAAAATCGTTCATGTTGTATCTCCAAAATAACCACACTCGCCCCAGCGTTTGCGACCAGCGCTAAAGGCGATATGGGCAAAAAAGCCCCGCCCCGACAGGAATGCCGGGGCGGGGCGCTTTTCGTCAACGAGACATTTCGAGAAGGGCAGGGCCCTTAGCGGAACATCGCGCTGATCGATTCTTCATTGCTGATGCGGCGGACCGCCTCGGCAACTACCGGTGCGATATCCAGTTGGCGGATACGCGCACAGGCTTGTGCTGCAGCGGACAGCGGGATGGTGTTAGTCACCACCAGCTCGTCCAGCACGGAATTTTCGATGTTTTCGATCGCCCGACCGGACAACACAGGGTGTGTGCAGTAGGCGAAAACCTTGGCAGCGCCATGCTCTTTCAAGGCCTTGGCCGCGTGGCACAGGGTGCCGGCGGTATCGACCATGTCATCGACCAGAATACAGGTACGCCCTTCGACATCACCGATGATATGCATCACTTCAGAGTGATTGGCTTTCTCACGGCGTTTGTCGATGATCCCGAGATCCACGCCCAGCGACTTGGCAACGGCACGTGCACGCACGACGCCACCAATGTCCGGGGACACGATCATCAGGTTTTCGAAGCGCTGATCTTCAATGTCATCCACCAGAACCGGGGAGCCGTAGATGTTATCTACCGGAATATCGAAGAAACCCTGGATTTGGTCAGCATGCAGATCAACCGTGAGAACACGGTCGATGCCGACTACGGTAAGCATGTCAGCCACGACTTTCGCGCTGATAGCCACACGTGCGGAACGCGGACGGCGATCCTGACGGGCATAACCAAAGTAAGGAATAACAGCAGTGATACGAGTAGCCGAGGAGCGGCGGAAGGCATCAGCCATCACTACCAGTTCCATCAAGTTATCGTTGGTCGGAGCGCAAGTCGGCTGAATAATGAAGACGTCTTTACCGCGGACGTTTTCATTGATCTCGGCTGTAATTTCGCCGTCGGAGAATTTACCGACAGAGATGTCACCGAGAGGGATATGCAGCTGACGTACGACACGCCGAGCCAGATCGGGGTTAGCATTCCCCGTAAAGACCATCATCTTGGACACGCGCAGTACCTAGAGGCTGAGGGTAACCTGGATGAGTATAGAAAATGGCAGGGGCGGCTGGATTCGAACCAACGCATGGCAGGATCAAAACCTGCTGCCTTACCGCTTGGCGACGCCCCTGTATCTGTTGCAACGATTACCCAGTAATCGGTTCCTTTAGAGCAGACTTTGCAGCTTGCGATGCAACATCGAGATGTTGCTTCCTTTTGCTACAAACCCTGTAAGGGTCTCTGTAAGAAGGGCCGAGACTTTATCAGCTTCAGCTTTGCTTGGGAAACCCCCAAACACACAACTTCCAGTTCCGGTGAGTTTTGCTTCGGTAAAATTACCTAACAAATTCAATGCGTTACGTACCTCTGGATAACGCCTTGCTACCACCGGCAAGCAGTCATTTCGACTGTTTCCCTTGGGAACGGGGCGCACTTTAATGGGAGGAGTGTTACGTGTCAACAACGGATCTGAAAAAATTTCTGCCGTACTTACAGAGACTTGCGGCACCAGCACGAGATACCAAAGTTCTTCCGGGTCGACAGGGGTCAGTTTCTCGCCCACGCCCTCGGCGAAAGCCGCATGGCCGCGCACGAAAACCGGGACATCGGCGCCCAGCGTCAAGCCCAGCGCGGCCAGCCGATCCTCGTCCCAACCCAGTTGCCAGAGGTGATTGAGGCCGAGCAGGGTGGTGGCGGCATTCGAACTGCCGCCGCCGATGCCGCCGCCCATGGGCAGGACTTTATCGATCCAGATATCAATACCGAGCGAGCAGCCGGATTGCGCCTGAAGTTTTTTCGCGGCCTTGACGATCAAGTTACTGTCGTGGGGGACGCCTTCGAACTCGGTGTGCAGGCAAATGACACCGTCGTCGCGCACGGCAAAGGTGATTTCGTCGCCGTAGTCGAGAAATTGAAAGAGCGTCTGCAGCTCGTGGTAGCCGTCTTCACGGCGACCCAGAATGTGCAGCATCAAATTGAGTTTGGCCGGGGACGGCAGGGTCAGGCGATTGGCTGGCATGTCATTGCCCCAATTTGCGAGGTTGCCAGGCCTTGATCACCAGTGTGACATCCAGGTCGGTGCCGTGCAGTTTGATCCGCTCGGGCAACCAGTAACCATTCTGCTCGGTATAGGCCGTGTACTCGACCTGCCAGCCGTCCTGTTCGAGGCTGGCCAGACGGCTGTCGCCATCGAGCGTCAAGCGGCTTTTGCTGTCCGGTGCCGGGAGCCCGCGGACCCACCAGGCCAGGTTGGAAACCGGCAGTTTCCAGCCCAGCTGTTCTTCAAGCAGGGCATCCGGGGACGGCGCTTCGTAGCGTCCCTGGTTGGCGACCTCCAGGGACACCTTGCCCGGACGCCCGGTCAGGCGCGCTGCACCGCGACCCAATGGGCCCGAGAGGCGAATGTCGTAGTATTCCTGGCGTTGCAGCCAGAACAGTGTGCCGCTGCCGGAATCTTTGGGCGCGCGGATGCCGATCTTGCCGTCGATCTGCCAGCCATCAAGACTCGCAAGTTGCAGTTTGTGCTCGCGCCATTGCGCCGGGTTGCCGTGGCCCTCAACGGATTCGCGGGCAGTGAAACCCGCACAGCCGGCGAGCAGGGCGATGAAGCTGAAAACGATGAAGTGGCGCAAAAACATAATCTTAAAGAGTCTCTGATCCGGTCAGGCGCTTGATGGTGCTGCGCAGGGTAGGGCTGTCGGGCTGATCCTTGAGGAATTTGCCCCAGATTTGCCGAGCTTCGCGTTGCTTGCCGTTGGCCCACAGGACTTCGCCGAGGTGGGCGGCGACTTCCTGGTCGGGGAAGCGCTCCAGGGCCTGACGCAGCAGGCGCTCGGCTTCGTCGAGATTGCCCATGCGGTAGTTCACCCAGCCAAGGCTGTCGAGAACCGCCGGGTCTTCCGGAGTGATCCGGTGCGCTTGTTCGATCAGCGCCTTGGCTTCGGCGTACCGCGTCGTGCGGTCAGACAGGGTATAGCCGAGGGCGTTCAATGCCATGGCATTGTCTGGATCGCGCTTGATGATCAGGCGCAGGTCTTTTTCCATTTGTGCCAGGTCATTGCGTTTTTCCGCCTGCATGGCGCGGGTATAGAGCAGATTCAGGTCGTCCGGGTATTTTTGCAGGGCTTGTTCCAGGACTTTCCAGGCCTTGTCCCCCTGTTTGTTGGCGGACAGGGTTTCGGCTTCGATCAGGTACAACTGGATCGCATAGTCCGGTTGCTCATCGCGCTCTGCCGCCAGCTTGCGCTGGGCTTCGGCAGTCTTGCCGTTATTCATCAGAATGTCGGCCTGACGCAGTTGTGCAGGCAAATAGTCGTTACCCGGGCCGACCTGGCCGTACTCGATCAGCGCGCCTTGAGGATCGTTACGTTCTTCAGCAATGCGCCCAAGGTTCAGGTGCGCCGAGTCGACATGGCTGTCACGGGCGATCAGGTCTTCCAGATAGCCCTTGGCCTCGTCCCAGGCCTTGGCCTCCAGGCAGACGAGCGCCAGTGAATAACGCAGATCGTCGTCTTCGGGGTATTGCTGCACCAGGCTTGAGAACTCGGCCTTGGCATCATCCATGCGGTTCTGTTCAACCAGCATGCGCGCGTAAGTCAGGCGCAGGCGCTTGTCATCCGGATACTTCTTGATGCTTTTTTGCAGCAGGGGCAAGGCTTCGTCGCCGCGATCTAGCGATTGCAGCAAGCGTGCGCGCAGCAGGATCGGGGCGATTTCGCCGTCGTCCGGCGGATTGTCTTCCAGTAGCGTCAGCGCGCCTTTGGTGTCGCCGTCCTGTTGCAGCAGCAAGGCCTTGCCGAAAATCAGCTGGCCGTTGTTCGGGTGGCGCTGTAACAAACGGTCAAAACTTTTCATCAGGCCATTGCGCGTGTCCTGGTCGGTATCGGCCGCGGACAGCGCGAGGAAGTCGAAATGGGTATCGCCCTTGCCCAGCAGCACTTTCTCCATATAGACCATGGAGTCGTCATAGCGCCCGGCGCGCGCCAACTGCACGGCGGCGGCTCGCTGGGCCTCAAGGTCGTCCGGCGCGTTTTTGGCCCAGATCAGTGCGGTGTCCAGGGCGGCCTGGTCGGCGCCCAGGTACTCGGCAATGCGGAATGCCCGCTCGGAGATGCCCGGATCCTGGGTATTGATGGCCTGGGTCACGTAGTTGTCCAGGGCGATGTCGAAACGATTGCGCTGGCCAGCCAGCTCCGCACTCAGCAGGCTGAAGACGGTGTCTTCGCTGAATGAACTGTAGACCTTGGGCTTTTCAGGGGCCGGGGTGGAGTCTTCGACCGGCGACGGGTCATCCGTCGACACGGGAGCCAAGGCCTGGCAGCCGCTGAGAAAGACAAGGGCGAGGAGCAACGCGGAAGATCTATTCATATAGGAAGAGGACGACTAACCTGCGGTCGGATCATCATGACACAAGCCTTCGGTCAAACATAACCGGCCCCGGCAATTTACCGTCGCACCCCATGCCCGGCCCCACCCTGTAGGAGCTGCCGCAGGCTGCGATCTTTTGATTTTGCTTTTTCAAGATCAAAAGATCGCAGCCTGCGGCAGCTCCTACAAAGGCTGAAACGAGAATGGATCGCAGGTCGGGATACCGCCTACCAGGCCAATAGATATCGAGTAGTTGTTCTGAATCTGACGAAGTAGGACAATTGCCGGCTTCACGTCACCACCAGCGACTTTGAATGGCCTTCCTTGCACTCGGTATTAACCACAAGACTGCTTCAGTAGACGTCCGCGAGCGCGTGGCCTTTACCCCTGAGCAGCTGGTCGAGGCCTTGCAGCAGCTCTGCCGACTCACCGACAGCCGCGAAGCTGCGATCCTCTCCACCTGCAATCGCAGTGAACTCTATATAGAACAGGATCACCTGTCGGCGGATACCGTGCTGCGCTGGCTGGCCGAATATCATCATTTGAGCCTCGACGAGCTGCGCGCAAGCGCTTATGTGCACGAGGACGATGCGGCAGTTCGTCACATGATGCGAGTCGCCTCCGGGCTTGATTCGCTGGTGTTGGGCGAACCGCAGATCCTCGGCCAGATGAAGTCGGCCTACGCGGTGGCTCGCGAGGCCGGCACTGTCGGGCCTTTGCTCGGGCGCTTGTTCCAGGCGACGTTCAATGCGGCCAAGCAAGTGCGCACCGACACCGCCATCGGCGAGAACCCGGTGTCCGTGGCGTTTGCCGCGGTCAGCCTGGCCAAACAGATTTTCAGTGACCTGCAACGTAGCCAGGCCTTGCTGATCGGCGCCGGCGAGACCATCACACTGGTCGCCCGCCATCTGCACGACCTGGGCGTGAAGCGTATCGTGGTGGCCAACCGCACGCTGGAGCGCGCGAACATTCTGGCCGAGCAGTTTGGCGCCCATGCGGTGCTGCTATCGGACATTCCAGCGGAGTTGGTGCGCAGCGACATTGTCATCAGTTCCACGGCGAGTCAGTTGCCGATACTTGGCAAGGGCGCTGTTGAAAGCGCCCTGAAGCTGCGCAAGCACAAACCGATCTTCATGGTCGATATTGCCGTTCCACGGGATATCGAGCCAGAAGTCGGCGAGCTGGACGACGTATACCTCTACAGCGTCGACGATCTCCACGAAGTGGTCGCCGAGAACCTCAAGAGTCGCCAGGGTGCAGCCCAGGCGGCCGAAGAGATGGTCTCGGTGGGCGCCGAAGACTTCATGGTGCGCCTGCGTGAGTTGGCGGCGGTGGACGTGCTCAAGGCCTATCGTCAACAGAGCGAACGCTTGCGCGACGAAGAATTGCAAAAGGCCCAGCGCCTGCTGGCCAATGGCAGCAGCCCCGAGGAGGTGCTGGTGCAACTGGCGCGCGGCCTGACCAATAAACTCTTGCACGCACCGAGCGTGCAGTTGAAAAAGCTCTCTGCCGAAGGTCGCCTCGATGCGCTGGCGATGGCCCAGGAACTCTTTGCCCTCGGTGAGGGCTCATCGGATAGCTTTTCGGATAAGAAACCGCAATGAAAGCGTCACTGCTCAATAAGCTGGACATCCTCCAGGACCGTTTCGAGGAATTGACCGCCTTGCTTGGCGATGGCGAGGTCATTTCCGATCAAAACAAGTTCCGCGCCTATTCCAAGGAATACGCGGAAGTCGAGCCGATCGTCGAAACCTACAAACAGTTGCTCAAGGTGCAGGGCGACCTCGAAGGCGCCCAGGCGTTGCTCAAGGATAGTGACCCGGACATGCGCGAGATGGCCGTGGAAGAAGTCCGCGAAGCCAAGGAGCGCCTGGTCGAGCTCGAAGCCAATCTGCAACGCATGTTGCTGCCCAAGGACCCGAATGACGGGCGCAACGTATTCCTCGAAATCCGCGCCGGCACCGGCGGTGACGAGGCGGCGATTTTCTCTGGCGACTTGTTCCGCATGTACTCGCGTTATGCCGAGCGTCGCGGCTGGCGGGTGGAGATCCTCTCGGAAAACGAGGGTGAACACGGCGGCTATAAGGAAGTGATTGCGCGAGTCGAAGGCGACAACGTCTATGGCAAGCTGAAGTTCGAGTCCGGCGCCCACCGCGTGCAACGGGTGCCGGCGACCGAGTCCCAGGGACGCATCCACACGTCGGCCTGCACCGTGGCGGTGTTGCCTGAGCCGGACGAGCAGGAAGCGATCGAGATCAACCCGGCAGACCTGCGCATCGATACCTACCGCTCCTCCGGTGCGGGCGGTCAGCACGTGAACAAGACCGATTCGGCGATCCGCATCACGCACTTGCCGTCCGGTATTGTCGTGGAGTGCCAGGAAGAGCGTTCGCAGCACAAGAACCGTGCGCGGGCGATGTCCTGGCTGTCGGCCAAGCTCAATGACCAGCAAACCAGTGCCGCCGCCAATGCCATCGCCAGTGAGCGCAAGCTGTTGGTGGGCTCGGGCGATCGCTCCGAACGTATCCGCACCTACAACTTTGCCCAGGGCCGGGTGACCGACCACCGGGTGAACCTGACGCTGTATTCGCTCGACGAAATCCTCGCCGGGGGCGTCGATGCCGTGATCGAGCCGTTGCTGGCCGAATACCAGGCCGATCAACTGGCCGCGATAGGTGAGTAAATGACGATCATTGCCAGTTTGTTGCGCGCAGCCGATCTGCCCGACTCGCCCACGGCGCGCCTGGATGCCGAATTGTTGCTGGCGGCCGCGCTGGGCAAGTCCCGCAGCTTCCTGCACACCTGGCCGGAACGCATCGTGCCGAGCGAAGCGGCATTGACCTTCGCCGAGTATCTGCAGCGCCGCCGCAGCGGTGAACCGGTGGCGTACATTCTTGGCCAGCAAGGTTTCTGGAAGCTCGACCTGGAAGTGGCGCCGCACACGCTGATCCCGCGGCCAGACACCGAGTTGCTGGTGGAGGCCGCGTTGGAGCTGTTGCCGGCCACCCCCGCCAACGTACTCGACCTGGGCACTGGCAGTGGCGCGATTGCCTTGGCCCTGGCCAGCGAGCGTCCGGCCTGGAGCGTGACTGCCGTGGATCGCGTGCTGGAAGCCGTAGCCCTGGCCGAACGCAACCGCCAACGCCTGCATCTGAATAACGCCAAGGTACTGAGCAGCCATTGGTTCAGCGCCCTGGAAGGTCAACGTTTTCAACTGATCATCAGTAACCCGCCCTACATTGCAGCCACCGACCCGCACCTGGTCGAGGGCGATGTGCGTTTTGAACCGGCCAGCGCCCTGGTGGCCGGTGTCGACGGGCTTGACGATCTGCGTCTGATCGTCGCCCAGGCGCCAGACCATCTCGACACGGGCGGCTGGCTGATGCTCGAGCATGGTTACGATCAGGCCGAGGCCGTCCGCGATTTGCTGTTGACCCGCGGGTTTGAGCAAGTTCACAGCCGCACCGATCTGGGCGGTCACCAACGCATCAGTCTGGGGCGCCTGCCGTGCTGAATGATCAGGAGTTGCTGCGTTACAGTCGGCAGATTCTGCTGCAACACATCGATATCGACGGCCAGTTGCGGCTCAAGGACAGCCGAGTATTGATCGTCGGCCTCGGAGGCCTTGGTGCGCCGGTAGCGCTGTATCTCGCCGCCGCAGGGGTTGGCGAATTGCATCTGGCGGACTTCGACACGGTCGACCTGACCAACCTGCAGCGCCAGATCATTCACGACACCGACAGCGTCGGCATGGGCAAAGTCGATTCGGCAATCAAGCGCCTGACGGCGATCAACCCCGAAATCCGCTTGATCGCTCATCGTGCAGCGCTCGATGCAGATTCCCTGGCCGCTACTGTAGCCGCCGTAGACCTGGTCCTCGATTGCTCCGACAATTTCTCCACCCGTGAAGCGGTCAACGCGGCTTGCGTGAGCGCCAGCAAGCCGTTGGTCAGTGGCGCGGCGATTCGCCTTGAAGGGCAGTTGTCGGTGTTCGATCCGCGTCGAGCAGAAAGCCCGTGCTACCACTGTTTGTATGGGCACGGCAGCGAAGCCGAATTGACCTGCAGTGAGGCCGGGGTGGTCGGGCCGTTGGTGGGATTGGTCGGCAGCCTGCAAGCGCTTGAAGCGCTGAAGTTGCTGGCCGGATTCGGCGAGCCGTTGGTGGGGCGCCTGTTGTTGATCGACGCCTTGGGTTCGCGCTTTCGCGAGTTGCGAGTCAAGCGAGATCCGGGTTGCAGCGTCTGTGGGCCCAAGCATGCGTGAAGCGCCGATTGGCGTATTCGACTCCGGTGTCGGCGGGCTTTCGGTGCTAGCCGAGATCCAGCGTTTGTTGCCTGACGAATCCCTGTTGTATGTCGCCGATTGCGGGAACATTCCCTACGGCGAGAAAACCCCGGAATTCATCCGCCAGCGTTGCAGTGTGATGGCCGAGTTTTTTCAACGCCAGGGCGCCAAGGCCCTTGTCCTGGCCTGCAACACCGCCACTGTCGCCGGTGTTGCCGACTTGCGCCGCGATTTCCCGCAATGGCCCATCGTCGGCATGGAGCCCGCCGTCAAGCCGGCCGCTGCCGCTACCCGCAGTGGCGTGGTCGGCGTGCTGGCCACGACGGGAACCTTGCAGAGCGCCAAGTTCGCCGCATTGCTCGACCGCTTCGCCACCGACGTTCGAGTGATCACCCAACCTTGCCCCGGGTTGGTCGAGTTAATCGAAAAAGGCGACCTGCACAGTCCCGTCCTGCGCCAGTTGCTGGAGCGTTACGTCCAGCCGCTGCTTGCCGAGGGCGCCGACACGATCATCCTGGGCTGCACCCATTACCCTTTCCTCAAGCCCTTGCTCAAACAGATGATCCCCGACGACATCAGCCTGATCGATACAGGTGCGGCGGTTGCGCGTCAGCTTCAGCGATTGCTCGCCGAGCGCGAATTACTGGCCGCCGGGCCTGCTCGTGCTGCGCAATTCTGGACGAGCGCCGACCCTGTTCATTTCACAAATATATTGCCGATACTGTGGAATAACGCTGGTGTTGTGCGAAGCTTTGAAGGGTAAGCAATTGTGGGCAGGGGAAGAATCTGGGCTGAACTTCTGAATAACCGTCGACTTCTATAGCAGTGAACGTAGAGCAATAAAAAACCAAACGTAATCGTTGGGAAAAGGATGTTTCTATGAAGCGACTATTTTGCTTGGCCGCGATTGCGGCTGCATTGATGGGGCACAGTTTTACTGCGCAAGCAGCAGGCGTGGAGTTCGGAGTCGGTGAGACCGGCGAATCGACCATGACTTATCGATTGGGCATGCAATTCGATTGGGACAAGAGTTGGTGGCAGAGCGACGTTGGTCGTTTGACCGGTTACTGGAGCGGCGCCTACACCTATTGGGATGGCGACGAGACCAGCAG
The DNA here is from genome assembly GCF_014596605.1 of Pseudomonas sp. PSB11. NCBI lineage: Bacteria > Pseudomonadati > Pseudomonadota > Gammaproteobacteria > Pseudomonadales > Pseudomonadaceae > Pseudomonas > Pseudomonas sp. PSB11. The sequence continues at coordinate 240,977 of NZ_NOIO01000006.1, read as the reverse complement.
TAATCACAGCCTTTCATTTTCGCCAGTGTTTGTTTACGAGTTCGCCGGTCAAAGCGTTAAACCTTACGTCGAGCTCGGGTTTGGCGTGGCGGTGTTCGCCAGTACTGAAGTCGAAAGCAATGAACTGGGCAGCGCGTTTCAGTTCGAGGACCGCTTGGGTGTGGGCCTGCGCTTTGCCGGTGGGCATGAAGTCGGAATTCGCGCGACGCACTATTCCAATGCCGGGATTACCAGCCCGAACGATGGTATAGAAAGTTATGCACTGCATTACACGATGCCGTTGTAAGGATCACTGTTTGAGCGACATGCCCTGTGGGAACCAGCCTGCTGGCTCCCACATTGAGTTTCAGCGATACGCCGTCGAAATCCCTTGGCGCTCTTCGATGCACTCCGGCGCCCCCATCTCGAATTCCCTGCAGATCAGCGGGCGTTTTTCGTAGATGGTGCACATCATCGTGTTGCGATCCAGCGCGGCGCACCAGCCGTCGTCCAGGCGCAACATGACTTCCCCGCCCCAGTCATCGGTGTCGATGAATCGCTCGGGCACGCCGGTATCGGTGATCAGCATGACTTCCAGCTGGCAGCAGCAGGCTGCACAAGTCGAGCAGGTCACCGCCGGGGTGGCGATTTGTATGTGAGGGATGTTTTTCATGGCGCGCAGTGTAAGGCAGTCAGCCGCCACCGTGTGAAAGCTCTGACGGACGCTCAGTCGCGGGCATCCGCTGAAAGCCTTTTCATCACAACTGATCCATGATTGGCGGGCTGCTGCGAACCATGCGTTTGCCAATCGCCAACTTTGTCCGGTCGAGCGTTTTCGGTAGCGGCCACAGAGTGGACATCAACATCCCCGGTAGCGCGATCTCCAGTGGCCGCTGCCTGATTTCGTGGAAGATGTGCTGCGCCGCTTTTCCTGCCTTCCAGGAGAGTGGCATGGGAAACTCATTTTTCCCGTTCAGTGTCGTCTGGACGAACCCGGGATTGACCATTGTGACTTCGATCCCTTCCGGTGCGAGGTCAATGCGCAGGGATTCGAACAGGTAACGCATCCCGGCTTTGGAGCCGCCATAGGTTTCGGCGCGGGGCAGTGGCAGGTACGTCACCGAGCTGGCCAGGCCCACCAGGTGCGGCGCGGTGCCAGCGCGCAGCAATGGCAACGCGGCTTCGATGCAGAAGCTGCTGGCAAGCAGGTTGGTGCGCACCACATGCTCGATGATCGAGGCGTCGAACTGCTTGCCATTCACGTATTCGCAGGTGCCGGCGTTGAGGATGACGGTGTCCAGAGCGCCCCAGTCCCGAGCGATCCGTTCGCCGATCTCACGCACTGTCTGGCTGTTGGTCAAGTCGCCAGCGACCACCAATACTTTTCCGGGATAACGTTGGGACAAGACTTTCAGTGGGGCCAGCGAGCGGGCGCTAACGGCCAGGTGGGCGCCGCTCTTGAGTATTTCTTCAGCCAGCGCGGCGCCAATGCCGTTACTCGCACCGGTCAACCAGTATCGTCGCTCGAATGTAAGACTCATCCCATTCTCCTTCGCAGGCAGCCAACCGCCCGGCCATATTCCATCTGGTGTTCATAGAGACGCTGCAGGAGGCTATTCATGGAGGCTCCCGGCAGTCTGCCGCGACGGCAGGTTCTTGAAAGCAGCCAGGGCGCGGGCCCGGGAGCTGGACAGGTCGACGATCGGAGCCGGATAACCTGCCACACCGAACAAACCGCCAAGATGCGCCGGGTTATGCACAGCCTTTTTATCGAGCCCCGACAGTTGCGGGAGCCAGTGCTTGATGAACAAACCTTCGGCGTCGAATTTTTCCGACTGGCTCAGCGGGTTGAAAATCCGGAAGTAAGGCGCCGAATCGGTGCCGGTGGACGAACTCCATTGCCAGCCACCGTTGTTCGCGGCCAGGTCACCATCGATCAGGTGGCGCATGAAAAAGCGTTCGCCTTCGCGCCAGTCAATCAACAGGTTCTTGGTCAGGAACATCGCCACCACCATGCGCAAGCGATTGTGCATCCAGCCGGTTTCCAACAGTTGGCGCATGGCTGCGTCGATGATCGGCAAACCGGTGCGGCCCTGCTGCCAGGCGGCCAGTTCTTCAGGGGCGTTGCGCCACGCCAGGGCCTCGGTTTCCGGGCGAAAGGCACGGTGACGAGAAACCCTGGGGTAGCCCACCAGGATGTGTTTGTAGAACTCGCGCCACAGCAGTTCATTGATCCAGGTGATGGCGCCGACCTTGCCGCTTTCGAACTCGCCCTGGTTGCTTTGCAGCGCGGCATGCAGGCACTGGCGGGGCGAAATCACCCCGGCGGCCAGATAGGCCGAGAGCTGGCTGGTGCCGGGTTTTGCCGGAAAGTCGCGCTCGCTCTGGTAGTAGTCGATCTGTGTGTCGGTAAAGCTGTCGAGGCGGCGCCGGGCTTCGTCTTCACCGGCCGGCCACAGCTCACGCAGGCTATCGGGTGGGGCGTCGAACCCTTTGACCTGCGTCGGGATGGCGTCGCTGGCAATATTCAATGCCGTTTGCGCCAGTGGTGTGCGTACCAGGCTGGGCAGTGAATGATGCAGTCGTTCATAACAGACTTTGCGGAACTGACTGAAGACCTGAAAGTAACCGCCGGTTTTGGTCAGCACGCTGCCGGGCTTGAACAGCAGTTGATCGAGGTAGCCCTGGACCTCAATGCCTTCTGCTTTCAGGGCCTGGGCTACCGCTGCATCGCGGCGGGTTTCGTGGATGCCGTATTCATCGTTGAGATGCACCGCATCGATCTGCAATTGCCGACACAATTCGAGCAGCACTGCCGGTGCGTCATCCCAGCGTGAGGCATGGCGGATCAGCAGGGGAATATTCAACTGCCCCAGCGCACCACTCAACGCCTGCAGGTTGCGCAGCCAGAAGTCCACTTTGCAGGGGGCATCGTCATGTTCGCGCCATTGCTCCGGGCTCAATAGATACACCGCCACCGTCGGGCCACGGGCTGCCGCGGCCGAGAGGGCGGTGTTGTCATGCAGGCGCAAGTCGCTGCGCAGCCAGATCAATTGCATTGTTGTGTTCGCCCGTTTCATTGAACAAACGCCATTAGATGAGCCCGCGTTGAACGAGTGCCTGGTGCGCCGCCAAGGGGCTGTCGGCCAGGTACAAGTCACTGATTTCGGAAGTTATTGCGCACAACTCGGGGTGGTGGATGCTCACCGCGGCTCCGACGATCATTTTTGGGCAGCTAAGGCTGTTTAAAAGTTTCGGCAACGTTGAAAGTTTTATGGCTTTGCTGGAATACAGCAGCACGCCGCGTGCTTGCAGAAGATCGACAGCCAGTGAAAGTTCACCGGCGGGCAATGGCCAGTCAAACACTTGCACCGGGCAATCGGCACTGCTGATCAGCCAGGCCGTGAGCCACACGTGAGGTTCGAGTGGCAGATCCGAGTGATTGATCAACAGCAGTGGCGCGCCGTGTAACTGACGGTTGTTATGGTAGAGGCGCGCGCCAAATTTGCTTCTGAGCCAGGAGTAAAAAAATCCTCGCTCCATTTGCGTGCCGAACTGGCCTTGCCAGCGTTGTTCCAGTTCCGCCAGCAGGGGCATGAGTAACTGCTCGCACAGGGTGCGCGGCGGGTACAACGCCATGGCCTGGTTGATGGTGTCGTCCAGGGGGCGTTCGGTCAGCTGGGTGACGGCGGTGAACAGGGTATGGCGCAACACTTGCCAATCGTTTTCAACGAGCTCGCTGAAAGCTTGCGGTGTGTCGAGCAATTGCTTGACCTGGCTGACGGCCACGCCGCGGTTGAGCCAGGTGAGAATCGTCAGAATCCGTTGCACATGTTCAGCCGAGAACAGCCGGTGTCCCTTGGGCGTGCGGTGCGGCACGATCAGGCCGTAGCGACGTTCCCAGGCTCGCAGCGTCACGGCGTTCACCCCGGTCTGCCGGGCGACTTCGCGAATCGGCAGCCAGCCCTCGTCCAGGGCCTTCTTGAAGTCGGCACCAAAGTCTTCGCTGGCGCTGCTGTCGAGTCGGGATTTCATTAGATTGCGTTTCGCAGGCTGAGGTTTTCCGGGTGGGGTTGCAGGTACGCCTGCTGATCGATGTACGGGTCGGGATGCTGGCGAAAGTGATGCTTGAGCAACGTCAGCGGCACCACCAGTGGCACGATGCCTTGGCGGTATTGGCCGATCAGGTTTTGCACCTCTTTCTTGTCCTCGGCGCTGATGGCTTTTTTCAGGTAACCGCAGAGGTGCTGCAAGACATTGGTGTGGGTGCGGCGGGTTGCGCATTGCTTCAGGGCCGCCATCAACAGGCTGAAGTAGCGTGGTCCGAGCTCTTTCGGGTCGGTCTGCCCCATGTTGCCCAGCAAATTGCCGAGCGCTTTGTATTGCACCGGGTTGTGGGCCATCAGCAGGTACTTGTAGCGTGAGTGAAATGTTGTCAGTGCGCGGCGACTCAGGCCTTCCGGCAGCAACTGTTGCCAGGCGCTGTAGGCGAATACGCGGGTGATAAAGTTTTCTCGCAGCACCGGGTCGTTCAGCCGACCGTCTTCTTCCACCGGCAGGTCACCTTGCTGGGCACAGAACGCTTGGGCGTAGATGCCCCGGCCTCCACCCTTCTGCGGTGCGCCATTGACGTGGTAGACCTTGACCCGCTCCAGGCCGCAGGAAGGGGATTGCTGCATGAAGATGTAACCGCAGATATCGTCAAGTTCCGCCGCCATTTGCCGACCATAGTCCGCCAGCGGCCGGGTGACGTTGATCTCGCGGTCGACAGTGCCGACGGCCTGAGGTGCATCCGCATCCCCTACCAGTCGGATTGGCTGGCGCGGGGTGCCCAGGCCAATGGCGACTTCAGGGCAGATCGGGACGAAATCGAAATAATCGCTGAGGACCTGGATGCACAGGCGCGATGCCTTGTGCCCGCCGTTGTAGCGCACGTCAAAACCCATCAGGCAGGCGCTGATGGCGATTTTCGGTTTGGCAGGGGGCATGGGCATCGAACACCTCGGAATCTAAACCTGTACAGAGCTGAAAGTCTGTACAACATAGGTTCATCATAGATTCAAAGGTGTACAAGTCAAATTGTTTGTACAGGATTGTTGGCGGCTCCTACGGTTACCAGCCTTCAACTCGGTCTGATGCAGTTCACTGCAAGTGTGCATGCAAGCGTCGGGCAGCTTCCTGGCCGCTGAGCCAAGCACCTTCGACGCGTCCGGAAAGGCACCAGTCGCCGCACGCATACAGGCCCAGGTCCGCATCGGCCAGGGTGCCCCACTCATGGCTGCTGGCAGGGCGGGCATAGAGCCAGCGGTGGGCCAGGCTGAAGCTGGGTGCGGGCATGGCATCATGCAAGAGCTCGGCGAACGCGCCGTGCAATTGCTCGATCACTGCTTCTTTCGGCAAGTCGATATGTTGGCGACTCCAGGCACTGTTGGCGTGCAGCACCCAGGTGTCGAGGGTGTTGTCGCGCCCTGGTTTGCTGCGATTACGAGCCAGCCAGTCAAGCGGACTGTCCTGCACGAAGCAGCCTTCCATGGGGGTTTCCAGGGGCGTCTCGAACGCCAGTGCAACGGCCCAGGTAGGGTCCATTTTCACCCCGGCTGCGGCACCAGCGAGTTTTGGCGCGGAGGCCAGCAGCGCGGTTGCCTGGGGGGCCGGGGTGGCGATGACCACATGGCTGAACGGACCATGGGTGAAGCCTTCGGCATCCTGCAGGTGCCAGTGTTCTTCGCCGCGGTACACCTCGGTGATCCGGCAGGCGAAATGCACCTCCAGGTCGCCCAGCAGGGAGCGGGTGATTGCGCTCATCCGCGGGGTGCCAACCCAGCGCGTCTGTTCGTCCGGCGACAGATCGAGCCGACCACCATGGAAGGTGTACAGCTGCGGTGTCCATTCGGCGACCCAGCCCCGGGCCTGCCAGCGCTGGACTTCGGTGACAAAACGACGGTCGCGGGCGGTGAAATATTGCGCACCCATGTCCAGGGCACCCGCATCGCTGCGCTTGCTCGACATGCGTCCGCCACTGCCGCGGCTTTTATCGAAAAGTTGCACGACATACCCCAGGTCGGTCAGGGCTTGTGCGGCTGAGAGTCCGGCAATGCCGGTGCCGATGATTGCGATAGGTACAGTCATAAGGGCCTCGTTTACCTGTCTGTACAGACTACGCCGGGGTTGAAACCTGTACAATATTGTTTTTTGGTATAACTTTCAGCGTTCTCGTTCTGACAGCTTGGCCTATTGTTAAACACAGAGCCTACCCGATACCAAAAGATCCCTTGCTTATAAAAATAGACTAGTGATCAGAGTAAAACGCCACGCGAGGAAGAAGTCATGCACATATTGCTGACCGGCGGTACTGGTTTGATAGGACGTCAGCTCTGCCGGCACTGGTTGAGTCAAGGGCATCGCCTTACCGTCTGGAGCCGCACGCCTGCAAAGGTCGCCAAGATCTGCGGCGCCCAAGTGCGCGGCATTGGGCGGCTTGAAGAAATCGGCCAAGACCCGCTCGACGCCATCGTCAATCTGGCCGGTGCCCCCATTGCCGATCGCCCATGGACCCACAAACGCAAAGCCCTGTTGTGGAGTAGCCGCATCACCCTGACTGAAAGCCTGCTGGCATGGCTCGAAAGCCGTGAACAGAAGCCGCCGGTCCTGATTTCTGGGTCCGCGGTCGGTTGGTATGGCGATGGCGGTGAACGCGAACTGACCGAGGATTCACCACCGGTCATCGATGATTTTGCCAGTCAGTTATGCATTGCCTGGGAGGAAACCGCCCAGCGCGCCGAAGGTTTGGGCATTCGCGTGATTTTCATTCGTACCGGACTGGTGTTGTCGGCAGAGGGCGGCTTTTTGTCGCGCCTGTTGATGCCGTTCAAACTGGGGCTGGGCGGGCCTATCGGCAGTGGCCGGCAGTGGATGCCGTGGATCCATATCAACGATCAAATTGCCCTGATTGATTTTCTTCTGCACCGGCAAAGCGCCAGTGGTCCTTATAATGCCTGCGCGCCCAAACCGGTGCGCAACCGAGAGTTCGCCAAGACGTTGGGCAGCGTGCTGCATCGCCCGACGTTCATGCCCATGCCGGCCCTTGCATTGAAGGTCGGCCTGGGTGAATTGTCATTGTTGTTGCTGGGCGGCCAAAAGGCAGTACCGGCTCGCTTGCTGGAAGCGGGATTCACTTTCCAGTTCACTGATTTGCGCGCGGCCCTGGACGACCTTTCCAGCCGCCTTTGAAATAGGACGTTGCATGACCGATCACGCGTTGCTTCTGGTCAACCTGGGCTCACCGGCTTCCACTTCGGTGGCGGATGTGCGCAGTTACCTCAATCAATTTTTGATGGACCCGTATGTGATCGACCTGCCATGGCCGGTGCGACGCTTGCTGGTTTCGCTGATTCTGATCAAGCGCCCCGAACAGTCGGCGCATGCCTACGCATCGATCTGGTGGGACGAGGGTTCACCGTTGGTGGTGCTCAGCCGTCGCTTGCAACAGGCTATGACTGAGCAGTGGCATCACGGCCCGGTGGAATTGGCAATGCGTTATGGCGAGCCATCGATTGAATCGACATTGGTACGCCTGGCTGCCCAAGGGCACAAGAAGGTCACCCTCGCACCCCTCTATCCACAGTTCGCCGACAGCACCGTGACCACGGTGATCGAGGAGGCCAAGCGAGTGGTGCGCGAGAAGCGGCTGGATGTGCAGTTTTCGATTCTCCAGCCGTTCTACGATCAACCGGAATACCTCAACGCGCTGGTGGCCAGCGCCAACCCGTATTTGCTGCAGGGTTACGATCACCTGTTGTTGAGCTTCCATGGATTACCGGAGCGGCACCTGAGCAAGATCGACCCTACCGGTCACCATTGCTTCAAAAGCACTGATTGCTGCCAGACCGCTTCGCCAGAAGTATTGGCGACCTGCTACCGCGCCCAATGCCTGCGCACGGCATCCGAGTTCGCCAAGCGCATGGGATTGCCGGACGACAAATGGTCGGTGTCGTTCCAGTCGCGCCTTGGGCGCGCCAAGTGGATCGAACCCTACACCGAGGCTCGCCTGGATGAGCTTGGCAAAAGCGGCGTGAAAAAGGTGCTGGTGATGTGCCCGGCATTCGTGGCCGATTGTATCGAGACGCTGGAAGAAATCGGCGATCGGGGGCTGGAGCAGTTCCGCGAGGCGGGAGGGGAGGAGTTGGTGCTGGTGCCGTGCCTCAATGATGATCCGCAGTGGGCGAAGGCGTTGAGCGCGTTGTGCGAGCGAGCACCGCTGGTGCTTTAAAAGCTTCGCGAGCAGGCTCGCTCCCACAATTGATCTCCTCTGTGGGAGCGAGCCTGCTCGCGAAAGCTATTTCATCGACGGTGATGAACTCAAGGCATTACAACAGCGGATCTTGCGCCTTCTTGTGCTTCCAGCTGTCATTGCCGGGCAGGATCAGGTTCAGCGCAATCGCCACCACCGCGCACAGCGCGATGCCTTTGAGGCCGAAATCGTCCGGGCCTGTGCCCGTGCCGACCAGCACGCCGCCAATACCGAACACCAGCGTCACCGAGACGATCACCAGGTTGCGTGCTTCACCCAGGTCGATCTTGTGGCGAATCAACGTGTTCATCCCCACGGCCGCAATCGAGCCGAACAACAAGCAGAGAATCCCGCCCATCACGGGTACCGGAATGCTTTGCAGCAGCGCACCGAATTTGCCGATGAACGCCAGGCTAATGGCGAAGATCGCCGCCCAGGTCATGATTTTCGGATTGTAGTTCTTGGTCAGCATCACCGCGCCCGTCACTTCGGCATAGGTGGTGTTGGGCGGACCGCCGAACAGGCCGGCGGCGGTGGTGGCAATGCCATCGCCCAGCAGGGTGCGATGCAGGCCAGGCTTCTTCAAGTAATCGCGACCGGTCACGCTACCCACGGCGATCACGCCGCCAATGTGCTCGATGGCTGGGGCCAGGGCTACCGGAACGATGAACAGGATCGCCTGCCAGTTGAATTCTGGCGCGGTGAAGTGGGGAATGGCGAACCATGGTGCAGCGGCAATTTTCGCGGTATCGACCACGCCAAAGTAGAACGACATGGCAAACCCGACGAAGACGCCGGAAATGATCGGCACCAGGCGGAAAATGCCTTTGCCGAACACTGCGACGATCAGGGTGGTCAGCAACGCCGGCATCGAGATCAGCATCGCCGTCTGGTAATGAATCAATTCACTACCATCGCCGGCCTTGCCCATCGCCATGTTGGCGGCGATCGGCGCCATTGCCAGGCCGATGGAGATGATCACCGGGCCAATCACCACCGGTGGCAGCAGGCGATCAATGAAGCCGGTGCCTTTGATTTTCACTGCCAGGCCGAGGAACGTATAGACAAAACCGGCCGCCATCACGCCGCCCATGGTCGCAGCGAGGCCGAACTGGCCCTTGGCGAGAATGATCGGGGTGATGAACGCGAAGCTCGATGCCAGGAACACCGGCACCTGGCGCCCGGTGACGACCTGGAACAATATCGTCCCCAGGCCTGCGGTGAACAGTGCCACGTTGGGGTCGAGCCCCGTGATCAGCGGCATCAACACCAGGGCGCCGAAGGCCACGAACAGCATCTGGGCGCCAGACAGCACCGTGCGCCAGAGCGGATCGTTGAACTCTTGCTGCATGCTCACGCGTCCTTCTGCTTGGTGCCGAAGATCTTGTCGCCCGCATCGCCCAGGCCCGGGATGATGTAACCGTGTTCGTTGAGCTTCTGGTCAATGGACGCGGTGTAGATGATCACGTCCGGGTGAGCTTTCTCGACCACGGCAATACCTTCTGGTGCAGCAACCAGGACCATGGCGCGGATGTCCTTGCAACCGGCTTTTTTCAGCAGGTCGATGGTGGCAACCATCGAGCCGCCGGTAGCGAGCATCGGGTCGATGATCATCGCCAGGCGTTCGTCGATTTCCGGTACCAGCTTCTCGAGGTAGGTGTGGGCTTCGAGGGTTTCCTCGTTGCGGGCCACGCCCACGGCGCTGACTTTGGCGCCCGGGATCAGTCTCAGCACGCCTTCGAGCATGCCGATACCGGCACGCAGGATCGGCACGACGGTAATTTTCTTGCCGGCGATTTTCTCGACCGACACGGTGCCGCACCAACCTTCGATATCGTAGGTTTCCAGCGGCAGGTCTTTGGTGGCTTCATAGGTCAGCAGGGCGCCGACTTCCTGAGCGAGCTCGCGGAAATTCTTCGTGCTGATGTCTGCGCGGCGCATTAGGCCAAGTTTGTGACGGATCAGCGGGTGGCGGATCTCGAGGATGGGCATGGGAAAGGCTCCGGCGGCGGGCAAAAAAACCGGGCTAGATTAATCTATCCGAGGGTGATGTCCTATAGACATAGAGTACGTTAGTCCACAATCGCTTGATCTGGCCTCACTTGATGCGTACCTTTGCCGACTTTTCCGAAACTGCCCCCCCTGGAGAGCGCCATGTCCGCTGATCTCGAGCATATCCGTCAAATCATGCGAGAGGCTGACTGCCTGTACACCGAAGCTGAAGTCGAGGCGGCCATCGCCCGTGTCGGTGCGCAAATCAACGAACAATTGGCGGACAGCAATCCGGTGGTGTTCTGCGTGATGAACGGCGGGTTGATTTTCTCCGGCAAACTGCTCACCCATCTGCAATTCCCGCTGGAAGCCTCCTACCTGCACGCCACCCGCTATCGCAACGAAACCAGCGGCGGCGAACTGTTCTGGAAAGCCAAGCCTGAAGTGTCGTTCATCGACCGAGACGTGCTGATCATCGACGATATCCTTGACGAAGGTCACACCCTGGGTGCCATCATCGACTTCTGCAAGCACGCTGGCGCGCGTAAAGTGCACACTGCCGTGCTGATCGACAAAGACCACGACCGCAAGGCTCGTCCGGACCTGAAGGCGGATTTCGTCGGTTTGCCGTGCATCGACCGTTACATCTTCGGCTACGGCATGGACTACAAAGGCTACTGGCGCAACGCCAACGGGATTTTTGCCGTTAAAGGAATGTAAGACATGACCTCGCCTCGCTTTCTTGACCACACCCTGTTCGCCGAATTGGCCGAGAAAGCGGCGGCCAACCCTCGTGGACGCCAGCATCACAACTTCCACCAGATGGAAGACGCCTGCCATCGCATGGCCGTGGGCTTGCAACCCTCGACGTATATCCCGCCTCATCGTCACCTGGGCGACAACAAGGCTGAAACCTTGCTGGTGCTCAAGGGGCGGCTGGGCGTATTGATCTTCGATGAGTCGGGCGCAGTCCTGAGCAAGACGGTCCTGCAGGCCGGTGGCGACTGTGTCGGCGTGGATTTGCCTACGGGCGTGTTCCACGGGCTGGTGGTGCTCGAAGCCGATAGCCTGATGTTCGAGTGCAAGGCGGGTCCCTATCGCCCGGTGGGCGAAGGTGAACTGGCGCACTGGGCGCCACGTGAAGGCGAACCCGGTGTTGCCGAGTATCAGGCCTGGATGCGCGCGCAGTTCGATTGATCACTTGGAGCTTTTCATGAACCTGTTGATCCGTTGCTGCGCCGCCCTGTTGCTGACCCTCAGCCTGCCCCTGGCCGCCGCCCCCGTGCCCATGCACGCTCAATTCCTGCCGCCGGACGACTTGGCCCTGCGTGATGCGCAACCAGAGCAGCAACAACTGCTGCAAGTCACCGAGTATTCGGTGGTGGTCGGCAGTCAGCGTCAGTCCAGCCAGCAGCCGATCCCCGTCACCTCGCCGCTGATGATCCGCCTCAAGGGCAAATCCTTGAACAAGGGGGCGACCATCAGTCAGGTGCTGGTCAATTTCGATGGCGAAAGCAAAAGCCTGAAAAAACCGCTCTACGACGACAAGAGCAAGACGCTGACGCTTTTTTACCCGCAGGCTCAATACCGGGTGATCATGGACTTGTTGCGTAACGACACGGTGTATTGCCAGTTCCTCAGCTACGCCAACGGCCACATCTGGGCCGATCTGCACACCGGAGCTGTTCGTCCGCGTTGAGCCCGGCGCCCGCGCAGGGGTAAACTGCCCGCCCCGTGAAATGTCTGCGAGCTGGAGTCGGCAATGCGTAAAGATAAGAAACAAGTGATTGGTGACGAGATCGGCGATGAGCAGATCAAGTTGTTCCTCGATTTCGAACCGGTCGACGCGACTTCTCCGTCCCTGCACAAGCTGATCAAGGCGTACCGTGGTCTGCGGATCGACGACTTCGAGCGTTTCCTGACGTTCTTTGTCGAGGCCGGTTATGACGTGAACGGCAAGGACGAACATGGCAAAACCTTCATCGCACTGATCCAGGATCAGCGCAATGCACAGGAATACATCGAGCTGATCGAAAAGGCGCGCGGCTGATCCATCTGTGGCGAACCTCGCCACAAAGTCAGGTGGAACAGCGATATTCGTTTCATCCGGCATAAAAAAACGCCCCGCCATCAATGATGGACGGGGCGTTTTTCATGGGGCCGGATCAAGCGTAGCTTTCAGTCTCGCTGCTGGCTTCAACCAGTTCCAGGGCGACGTTGTTCTGCGTGTTGATCTTGCGATACAGCGCCGCGTCGGTTTCGAGGACTTTCTCCCGCGCCGGGAAGATCTCTGCCAGCTTGGCAGCCCATTCACCCTTGGCTTTGCCCGGGAAGCATTTTTCGATCAGTTCCAACATGATCGAAACCGTTACCGAAGCACCTGGCGAGGCGCCGAGCAGGGCGGCAAGGGAACCGTCCTTGGCCGCGACCAGTTCGGTACCGAATTGCAGGACGCCGCCTTTTTTCGGGTCTTTCTTGATGATCTGCACCCGTTGGCCGGCCACTTCCAGGCGCCAATCTTCGGCTTTCGCTTCAGGGTAGAAGCGACGCAGGGACTCCAGGCGCTGCTCCATCGACTGCATTACTTCGCTGACCAGGTACTTGGTCAGGTCCATGTTGTTTTTCGCCACCGCCAGCATCGGGCCGATGTTGCCAGCGCGAACCGACATCGGCAGGTCCATGAAGGAGCCGTGCTTGAGGAACTTGGTGGTGAAACCGGCGTATGGTCCGAACAGCAGGGATTTCTTGCCGTCGACGACGCGGGTGTCCAGGTGTGGGACGGACATCGGTGGCGAGCCCACGGCAGCCTGGCTGTAGACCTTGGCCTGGTGGTGCTTGACCACTTCCGGGTTGTCGCAACGCAGCCATTGGCCACTGATCGGGAAACCGCCGAAGCCTTTGCTCTCTTCGATGCCCGAAGCCTGCAACAGCGGCAATGCCGCGCCACCCGCACCGAGGAAGACGAACTTGGCGTCGACTTCACGGCTGTTGCCGCTGTTGACGTCCTTGATGCTGACGGTCCAGCCGCCGTTGTTGCGCTTGAGGCCGGTTACGCGCTTGCAGTATTTGACCTGGGCATCGGGAGCGCTGGTCAGGTGCTTGAGCAACTGGTTGGTCAGGGCACCGAAGTTGACGTCGGTACCGTTGATCACGCGAGTGGCCGCAAGAATTTCGCCAGGATCGCGCCCCGGCATCATCAGCGGCATCCACTCGGCCATCTTGGCCTTGTCTTCGGTATATTCCATGTCGGCGAAGGCGTGGTGCTTATGCAGCACGTTGAAGCGTTCCTTGAGGAACGACACGCCGCTCTCGCCCTGCACGAAACTCAGGTGTGGCACCGGGCTGATGAAGGATTTGCACGAGCCGAACGTGCCTTTCTTGGTCAGGTATGACCAGAATTGCTTCGACACCTCGAACTGGGTGTTGATGTGCACGGCTTTCTTGATGTCGACGGTGCCATCGGCAGCCTGCGGCGTGTAGTTCAGCTCGCACAGGCCGGCGTGACCGGTACCGGCGTTGTTCCACGGGTTGGAACTCTCCGCGGCACCGGAATCCATCAGCTCGACGACTTCCAGCTTGATCGCGGGGTCGAGCTCTTTGAGCAGTACCGCGAGGGTGGCGCTCATGATGCCGGCCCCTACCAGTACTACGTCGACTGCTTCGTTATGCGCCATTTAACGCGTCTCCAAAATCTGCAGCACCAAATTGACGGCATGGCTGCCAGGAGTGACGGGGCGTGTCTGTGTTGCCCCAGGTACCCATGGCAGGATCGCCATGTCCGAATCTTCGCAATTTTTCGCAACTTCGACGGACGCTACCTGCCGGGTCTAATAAGAGTCCCATGAACTCATTTCAACGTGCGACTGGCAATTCGACTTATGGTCGATACATCCGCTTGTGCAACCAAATCCGTAGCGGACAGGCTTCAGGCTCCGGTATTCGAGGTGTACTCGGTCCTGTGTCGTTGGGCTGTACTGGACGCTAATGGTGCATATTCAGACGCAAAACTATTCATTTGCTCGCCACACTCTTGTGAAGTTGTGAAAACCCGTTTTTTTCACGCTCTTTTGAAGACGTGAACCTCAAAAAAGGGCTGTCCCAGCCTGGCACCGTGCCCGGATGATTGGTCGCCAGGGGGAACCCAGGCAGGCAATACGGGCAAACAGCTCAGTGACCGAGCGTAATGACAGCTCTGCAGATTCGCGAAAAGTGGAGGTTGTGCTTGAGGAACAGCAAGCGCGCCAGCTTCACTCGATCTGTGTGGGCGGCTCTCTGTGGGCGGTGCGGGGTGCCAAAACCGAAGCATTGACGATGCTGCGAGGCCCGATCAGGAGACGTCCTTATAATCGGGGGGAGATTGTAGCGAAGAAACGCAGGGAATTGGTCGTGTTTAATGACTTTTATTAGGCGTCTGGTCAGGTCGCCATCAGGTTTTGTACCCGTGAGCGCGATGGGGACTGGCTGACACGCGCACTGGCGGGCAGCGGTTGGTGCAACCAGTTGAGGCGAATTTCTTCGATTTCGACCCAGCCATCGCCCATGGGCTGGAGGCTGCACTGCTTGAATGCCTGGCAATGCCCGTTGCTGTCGAGCAGGGCAAAGCTGCGGTGCCTTGGGCGTGGGGCGAACAGCGAAACGAGAAAGCGCATGGCAAAGTACCTTCTGAGTGACTGTTATCAAGAATCGCAGTGAGCCGTTACGTGCAAGTGTAGGGAGGGTGACAGTTGCGTGACACGAAGGGGTTTCTGAAAGTTTTGTCAGAATTTTCTGCACTGGTTGCGCTGGTTCGCTGCAGCGGCGCACCGCTATACTGCGGACCTGTTAGTGCCTGATTCTGGAGAGAAGAGAATGTTGCAACGCCTGTTGTTCGGTTTGATCACTGTGACCAGCTTGACGTTGGTCGGCTGCGCCCACAGCCCGCAACAACTGAACCCGGAACCCAAGCTGACGGCTCAATTGGCGCCGGTTGGCCACGGCCAGCCGGTGGTGGTGCGAGTGGTCGACGGGCGCCCGTCGCCAACCCTGGGCACCCGTGGCGGCCTGTACCCGGAGACCAGCGCGATTACCGTGCAGGGCGCGCAGATCCTCCCGAAACTGCAGGCGCAGGCTGAAGCGGCCGTGCGTTTGCTGGGCTTTACCCCGACGGCGAATGCGCTGAACGCGCCACAAATCACCGTGACCCTGGCCGAATTGAAGTACCAGTCGCCGAAAGAAGGGATGTACGTGACCGAGGCAACCATTGGGGCGACGTTCCGTTCCGATGTACAGAATGCCAACCGTCGCTACAGCGGTCGCTACGGCGCGTCCCTCGACCAGCGTTTTGGCATGGCACCCAACCAGGAAACCAACACCAAGCTGGTCAGCGACGTGTTGAGCGATGCGTTGACCCGCTTGTTCAAGGATCCAACCGTGGGTCAGGTTCTCGGCGAGTAATGCGAGCCCCGTAGGAGCTGCCGAAGGTTCGGGCCGCGTTCGGACGATCTTTTGACCTTGATCTTCGGCAGTTCCAAATCCCCCAAAAGCAAAGTCAAAAGATCGCAGCCTGCGGCAGCTCCTACAAAAGGATCGCAGGCGGTCTTGAGCAAAACGGCGTTAATTGTCGGAAAGACAGGGAAGGCTGCAAGGCATTCGGTAGAATCACGGCCGCGGTCGTCGGTCGGCGTCTGCCCTACCTGTTTTGTTTGAGGTTCGTAATGTCGCTGCATTTGATGACGCTGTTTACCGCCCATCCCGCAAAATTGATCAATTTGCTGGCTTTGCTGCTGGCCTTCCCGGGCAGTTGGCTGCTGCACGCCACGCGTCGCCGCGAACAGCGCGCGATGGCCAGTCTCCAGGCGCAGCGCCAGAGCAGTCCAAGTCAGGAACCGACGCTGGATTGGGCAACCCTGCGCATGAATCGTTTTTTCTATCGCTTCGGTTTTGCCTGCCTCAGTTTGGCGCTGCTCGTATCCTGGATCAGTACGCGCGTCTGAATCATTGTGGTGAGGGGGGTGTGGTGAAGGGTTCTTTTGTGGCGAGGGGATTTATCCCCGTTCGGCTGCGAAGCAGCCGCAAACCCTGAGAATGCGATGAATCAGAAATATCGCAGTCACAGGTTTTGGGACTGCTTCGCAGTCCAACGGGGATGAATCCCCTCGCCACAATCAGTTAAAGCGGCAATCCAGCCTTGACCCGATACTGATTGCGCACCGGGTTCGCATATTGCAGCACCAGGTACGGGCGATGCTCCTCGGGGCAGGCATCCAGGCGTTGCTGCCATTGTTCCTGAGCCTTGGCCAGTTCGTCGGCCGGGAACAGCTTGCTGGCGCTTGGCACCTGCAGTTGCGGATCGGCACCTTGCCATTGGGCGTAGGCCAGGTAGTGCACCGGGAACAAGCGGTAACCGCCAAGGATCTGCTTGTCCATCTCGATCGCCAATTGCTTGGTGTCTTCGAACAACTCGGTGATGGGTGCCGCAAAGTTCACGTGCACCCGGCCCTTGTAGCCGGTGATGCCCTTGGCGATGCTCACGTCATCCTCGCCCGGAGCCTTGGTGTAGCTGCCGGTGGTGGCGCGGATGTAGAGTTCGCGGGCTTTGGCCTGGTCGCAGGGGTCGTACTCGTAGCTGATCGACACGGGGGTCAGGTTCAGCGAGCGGATGACCTCGCCGAACGGCTCGTCCTTGCGGCTCATGTGGAACATCTTCAGGATCGCCGACTCGGTGCGGTCGTCGCCGTCCTTGGCACGGCCTTCGGCCTGGGCGATCCAGATCGAGGCGCAATCGTTGCGGATCGAATGATTGATGTACGCCGACAGCAGTTGGTACGCCGCCATCTTCTCGCGACGTCCGGTGATCGAACGGTGCACGATGAAGCTCTTGTTCAAGCGCATGAGATCGCTGACAAAGGGCTTTTGCAGCAGGTTGTCACCGATGGCGATGCGCGGGGTCGGCAGGCCGGCGTGGTACACGGCGTAATTGACGAAGGCCGGGTCCATCACGATGTCGCGGTGGTTGGCGATGAACAGATAGGCACTGCCGGACTTGAATTGCTCCACGCCGGTATACGTCACACCGTCCGTGGCGCGCTCGATCGTGTGGTCTACGTAGTACTCGACTTTGTCCTGCAGGGTGGCCACCGACGTGATACCGGCGAACTCACGGCGTAGCCGATGAGCTATAAGGGGTTTGAGCGCCCAGCCTAAGGCGCCGGCAAAACGCGGAAAGCGGAAGTGGGTGAGGATATCTAGAAACGCCTTGTCGCCGAGCAGTCGTGCCAGCACCGCTGGGACTTCGCTATCGTCGTAAGGTCGGATGGCATCGAATTCGCCCATCATGCTCTCTTGTTAGAAACGGCTAGGGTAAGTAAAGGTTTTGATCGAAAACCAGCAGGGCACGGTCTGAAAAAGTAGCCAGACAAAAATAGCCCTGCAAATAGACCGGCGATTATACGCACAAGTCACCTGGGAGACCGCGATGCTGGAATCTGCGCAGTATGAATGTCCGTATTGTGGTGAAGAAGTCGAAACGACGGTGGACTTGTCCGGCGGCGATCAGACCTATATCGAGGACTGTCAGGTATGTTGTCGGCCGATCACGTTCGTGTTGCAGGTTCACGGAGAGGATTGGTTTCTTGAGGTCTTCAGTGAAAACGAGTGAGAGGCGCCCATGCAGCGAATCTACGAACCGGAAAACCTGATGGAAGGCGAGTTGCTGCAGGGCATGCTCGCCAGCGAGGGTGTCGAGGCGCACCTGGTAGGGCGCGATCTGGTGGGCGCCACGGGTGAATTGCCGATCTTCGGCCTGCTGGGACTGGCGGTGGAAAATGACCAGGCTGAATACGCCCGTGAGCTGATCACTGCGTACAATGCTGCGCTGCCGCTGTCTGGCGATGAACCGGACAGCTTTCCCGGCACGCTGGTCTGTTAGGCTGGCGTTCGTTTGATCAAGAGTCGTGCATCCCCATGTGTGGACGTTATGCCCTGTTTCGCTGGAATCGCGACTTCGCGACCCTGCCAGGTTTTCCGGCCGATCAGCAGGCCCAGTGGAACATTTCTCCCAACGATTCGGTGCTGATGCTGCGGGCAGGTCCGCACGGGCAGCGTGAACTGGCCCGTGCCCGCTGGGGCCTGACCCCGCCGTGGCTGACCGACTTGTCCCGCACTCCGGCCCATGCGCGGGCCGAAACCGTCGCCGAACAGCCGATGTTTCGCCAAGCCTTGCGCGAGCGCCGCTGCCTGTTGCCGGCCAACGGTTTCTACGAATGGCGCGGCACCACTCGCAAGCGGCCGTACTGGCTGACACCGGGGGAGGGCTCATCGTTGTTTTTTGCCGCCATCTGGGAGGCCTATCCGGTGCAGGAACAGGTGTGGCTGAGCACGGCGGTGATCACGCAACCGGCGGCGAGTCAGCGTCGACCGTTGATTCTCGATGAAGTGGGGCAGCAAATCTGGCTCGATCCCGAAACCCCGCTGCATGCCCTGCAAGCGTTGCTCGCCAGCGAACCTGCTGCGTTGCGTGAGCGGGTGCTGGCCAACATGGTCAATGATCCGAAGCTCAATGGGCCGGAGTGTCTTACGCCGGGTTGAAAAGATCGCAGCCTGCGGCGGCTCCTGCATTGGATGGGCGGGGCTGTGAATTTTTTCCTGCGTCGATGAGAGCTTTGCCTGAAAAAAACGTCTTAATTCCAGTGTATCTGGCGTCGATACATTTCCACGCCTAGGATAGGCGGCAGTTTTCATGGAGTTTTTCGATGAACAAGATTTTGGTTGTAGGTGCTCTGGGCGCAGCGCTGCTGCTCGCCGGCTGCCAGTCGGTCAATACCACCAGCGGTGGCGCCGTGGGTGTTGAGCGCAAGCAATACATGTTCAGCATGCTGTCCACTGATGAGGTCAATCAGATGTACGCCCAGTCTTATCAGAATACGGTGGGCGAGGCGAACAGCAAGGGTGTGCTGGACAAGACCAGCAGTGATGCCAAGCGCATCCAGTTGATTTCCGATCGGCTGATTGCCCAGGCTCCGGTTTTCCGTCCGGATTCGGCCCAGTGGAAGTGGGAAGTCAATCTGATCAAGAGCGATGAGCTCAATGCCAATTGTGGGCCCGGTGGCAAAATCATTTTCTATACCGGCCTGATGGACAAGCTGCAGCTGACCGACGACGAAATCGCCGCCATCCTGGGTCACGAAATCGCCCACGCCCTACGCGAGCACGGTCGAGAGGCGATGTCCAAGGCCTATGGCATCGAAATGGCCAAGCAGGGCGCCGGTGCCTTGTTTGGCCTGGGCCAGGGTAGCCTGGCGCTGGCGGATGCCGTGGCCAACTACGGCATGACCTTGCCGAACAGTCGGTCCAATGAAAACGAAGCCGACCTGATCGGTCTCGAGCTGGCCGCCCGTGCCGGCTACGACCCGAACGCTGCGATCACCTTGTGGAACAAGATGGCCAAGGCCTCGGAAGGTTCGCCGCCGGAGTTCATGAGCACTCACCCGGCTTCGTCCAGTCGTATTGCTTCGTTGCAGGCGGCGATTCCGAAAGTCATGCCGCTTTACGAGCGGGCCAGGAATCACTGATAAATATGCATTGAGACCGCTGCCGCCTTCGCGGGCAAGCCTCGATCCTACAGGGGAGCGCGTTCCATCTGTAGGAGCGAGCTTGCTCCGGGCGGCGTTCCGACGAAGAACGTTAACGCGGTCTACCGACCTACGCCGTCAAACCCACCCGCTGCTCTGCATCGCCTTGTACACCGCGACAATCGCCAGGACGAAAAACGCCGACGCGGCCAGTCGACGGATCAACGTCAATGGCAGTTTGTCCGCGGCAAAGTTACCCGCCAGAACCACCGGCACGTTGGCAATCAGCATGCCGAGGGTGGTGCCGATGATCACCAGCCACAGTTCAGGGTATTGCGCGGCGAGCATCACGGTCGCGATCTGGGTCTTGTCGCCGATTTCGGCGAGGAAAAACGCAATCAACGTGGTCAGGAACGGTCCGAACTTGCGGGCGGTACTGGCTTCGTCATCGTCCATTTTGTCCGGCACCAGGGTCCACAGCGCCGTCGCGGCAAAGCTGGCGGCGAGAATCCAGTGCAGCATCGTATCCGAGAAGAAGCTGCCGACCCAGGCGCCTACCGCGCCGGCCGCCGCATGGTTGGCCAGGGTCGCGGCGACGATGCCGGCGATGATCGGCCAGGGTTTGCGGAAGCGGGCGGCGAGAATGAGCGCGAGCAATTGCGTCTTGTCGCCGATTTCGGCCAAGGCAACGATTGCGGTGGGGACCAGTAGTGAATCCAGCATCAGGGGTTTTCCTAAGGGGCGGGTCGACACGGCTATGACACGTACAGCCTTCCCGCCCCGGGTAAGGTGTTCGTGTCATAGGTCTTGTCAAACCCTGCGATCCGTCTGAAGCGGACGCTTGGGTCGCATGCGCCATGGCCTGTTGACCAAGTATGTTGACGCATGCCGGACGAGCATGGCGCTCGTGGGAGACTACTCCCCTAGGACGGAGCGGATTCTGCCTAGGCAAAATCCATTGCGCAAGCACAAAGTTTTATCCACGTTTGGCACGGTAGATACGGAAACCCTGTCCTTCGGCCTTGATGGCACAAACCCCCAAGTGCTCTTCGATCAGCGGTTGATACTTGAGGAAGCTATTGGCTACAAGCCTGAGTTCGCCGCCGTTTTTCAGATGTTTGGCTGCTTTTCGCAGCAGGTTCTCTGTGGCGAAATAGTCGGTATGCACCCCGACATGGAAGGGTGGGTTGCTCAGGATGGCGCTCAATCCCATCGGCGCCGCATCGATGCCGTCACCTGTGATGACATCTGCCTCCAGGCCGTTGGCAGCCAGGGTCAGGCGACTGCTGGCAGCGGCAAAGGCGTCGACATCGAGCAACGTGACCTGGTTGTGGGGATAACGACGTTTTACCGCCGCACCCAACACCCCTGCGCCGCAACCGAAGTCCAGCAAGTGGCCGCTTGGCAGTTTATCCAGGTGCTCCAGCAACAGCGCACTGCCGCGATCCAGTCGGCCGTGGCTGAACACGCCTGGCAGGCTGATGACTTTCAACGGGCCTTCGGCCAGCGGCAACTCATAGGTCTGGGCCAGGCTTTCCAGCGGTTTGGCGTCGGGTGCGTTGGCCACGGTGACCAGCCACAGCTGGCAATGCCGCGCACTGTCGAGCTTGCGTGGTTTGCCGAACGGGTTCAGCTGTTTGGCTGCGCCTTCGATACCGCTTTTTTTCTCTCCGACCAGGTACAACTCGCGACCGGCCAGCCGCGAGGCGAGTGCGTTGAGGATGTAGTCGGTCAGGTCCTTGGACTTGGGTAGAAACACTACGGCGCTATCAAATGCACGCTCAGGTGCATTAACACCGAAATGGCTGCGCTCGGCAAAGCGCGCATCCAGCGCGGCCTGATCGCCGGCGTGCCAACTCCAGCCATGGGCGTCGGGCAGGCGGCCCAGCAAGTCATCGGCGGGCAGACCGGCCAACAACACCGAACCCTGGAATAATTCAGCCTGACGAAGCAGTACTTCACTGCGCGGATCCATAACTGCTCCTGTGGAAAAAAGTGCCGCAGTTTATCAACTGACGACCCGCAGCGCCTTAGCGCTGAAGTATCCCTGGGCGTTTTCGGTCAACTGGCCGACGATTCGTTGCCGCGCTTCGCGACTGCCCCAGGCGTTGTGTGGGGTGACGATCAGGCGGGGAATATCGTGGGCCAGCAGTGGATTGCCGTTCACCGGCGGCTCCACGCTCAGCACGTCGGTGGCGGCACCTCCCAGGTGACCGTTGCGCAAGGCATCGGCCAGGGCCTGCTCGTCGATCAGGCCGCCGCGGGCGGTGTTAACCACGAACGCGCCGGCCTTCATCGACGCCAGTTCACGGGCCCCGATGAAGTGACGGGTGTGTTCGTTGAGCGGACAGTGCAGGGTCAGCGCGTCGATTTGCGGCAGCAGCTGCTCCAGCGGCAAGCGGTCTGGCCGGGCAGGGCGACCCGGAATCTGGCCCAGCAGCACGCGCATGCCAAACGCTTCGGCCAGGCGCGCGACCGCGCCGCCCAATTCGCCGTGACCGAGCAAACCGAGGGTTTTGCCTTGCAGCTCAACGATCGGGTAATCCAGCAGGCAGAACTGTTTGGCCTGTTGCCAGCGCCCTTCACCGACGGCTTTCTGGTAGTCGGCCAGGCGCGTCGCCAGGTTGAGCAGTAGCATGATCGTGTGTTGTGCCACCGATGGCGTGCCGTACCCCTGGCAGTTGCACACGGTGACTCCGTGGGCTCGGGCGGCCTCGAGGTCGACGTTATTGGTGCCGGTGGCGCTGATCAGGATCAGTTTGAGTTCGGGGCTGGCGGCGATGGCGGCCGCGTCGATCCGGATCTTGTTGGTGATGGCGACGGTGGCGCCCTTGAGGTGTTCGACCACCTGGTCGGGCAGGGTCTGGGCAAACAGCTGCAGTTCGCTGAAACAGGCGCGCAAGGGGCTGAGGTCGAGATCGCCCAGGTCCAGGGACGGGTGGTCGAGGAAAACAGCGCGGTGAATGTTCGTCATCAACTGTACCTTTTGTGCAATGAACTGAAGGCGTAATCTGCCGAGCCTACCAGATGAAATAAATAGTTACGCTTGGCCTGAAGGAGCCCTCATGTACTGGACCGAGTTCTTGACCGTTGCGCTGATTCACCTGCTGGCCGTCGCCAGCCCCGGCCCGGACTTTGCCGTGGTGGTACGGGAAAGCGTGACCCATGGTCGTCGCGCCGGCACCTGGACGGCGCTTGGGGTCGGTACGGCGATTTTCCTCCACGTCGGCTACTCGCTGCTGGGCATCGGCCTGATCGTGTCGCAGTCGATCGTCCTGTTCAACGCCTTGAAATGGGCCGCCGCCGCTTACCTGCTTTACATCGGTTTCAAGGCGCTGCGGGCGCAACCGGCCAAGGCCGTGACAGACGATCTGCACAAGGAAGCCGGCGAGCGCACCGCGCGTGGCGCCTTCACTTCCGGGTTCGTGACCAACGGCCTGAACCCCAAAGCCACGCTGTTTTTCCTGTCGCTGTTCACCGTGGTGATCAACCCGCATACGCCGCTGGCCGTGCAGGCCGGTTACGGGGTTTATCTGGCGGTGGCAACGGCGATCTGGTTTTGCCTGGTGGCCATGCTGTTCAGCCAGCAGCGCGTGCGCGCCGGTTTCGCCCGCATGGGGCACTGGTTCGACCGGACCATGGGCGCGGTGCTGATCGCCATTGGCGTGAAACTCG
The DNA here is from genome assembly GCF_014596605.1 of Pseudomonas sp. PSB11. Taxonomy (NCBI): domain Bacteria; kingdom Pseudomonadati; phylum Pseudomonadota; class Gammaproteobacteria; order Pseudomonadales; family Pseudomonadaceae; genus Pseudomonas; species Pseudomonas sp. PSB11. The sequence goes on along the minus strand of NZ_NOIO01000006.1, from coordinate 217,493 downwards.
CATTGACCGAGATGCACTGAGCGTAACGGTCCACGTTTACCGGCGAATGCTGGCGCATTGCCGGTATTCGTGCGGCTTTGCAAATCATCCCTTTGGCTGATTTGGCTGGCGATCAGGGGCACTACAGTGCTCACTCTACAGCCACGACCGAGTAGTCAGAAAAGGGATTCTTATGTTGCAGACTCGCGTTATCCCCCCAGCCGAAGGCGCTTACCAGTATCCGCTGCTGATCAAACGGCTGCTGATGTCCGGTGCGCGTTATGAGAAAACCCGTGAGATCGTCTACCGCGACCAGTTGCGCTACAGCTATCCGACCCTGATCGAACGGGTCGCACGGCTGGCCAACGTGCTGACGGCTGCCGGGGTCAAGCCCGGGGATACCGTGGCGGTGATGGATTGGGACAGCCACCGATACCTGGAATGCATGTTCGCCATTCCGATGATCGGCGCGGTGATCCACACCATCAACGTGCGCCTGTCACCGGAGCAGATCCTCTACACCATGAATCACGCCGTGGACCGCTTTGTCCTGGTCAACAGCGAGTTCGTGGGACTGTACAACGCGATCGCCGGGCACCTGACCACGGTCGAGAAAACCCTGCTCCTGACCGACCTGCCGGAAAAGACGGCCGACCTGCCAAACCTCGTCGGTGAGTACGAGCAATTGCTGGCGGCGGCAAGCCCGCACTACGACTTCCAGGACTTCGACGAAAACTCGGTGGCGACCACGTTCTACACCACGGGTACCACCGGCAACCCCAAAGGCGTGTACTTCACCCATCGGCAACTGGTGCTGCACACCATGGGCGTGTCGACGATCATGGGGTCGATCGACAGCGTGCGCCTGCTGGGCACCAACGACGTGTACATGCCCATCACGCCGATGTTCCACGTGCATGCCTGGGGCCTGCCCTATGTGGCGACCATGCTCGGGCTCAAGCAGGTGTATCCGGGACGCTACGATCCGGAGTACCTGGTGGAGTTGTGGCGCAAGGAAAAGGTCTCCTTCTCGCACTGCGTGCCGACCATCCTGCAAATGGTCCTCAATGCCAAGGCTGCCCAGGACACCGACTTCGGCGGCTGGAAAATCGTCATTGGTGGCAGTGCGCTCAATCATGCGTTGTACGATGCGGCCAAGGCCAAGGGCATTCAATTGACCGCCGCATACGGCATGTCGGAAACCGGCCCACTGGTATCCTGCGCTCACCTCAATGACGAATTGATGGCCGGCTCCGAGGACGAACGCACCACCTATCGGATCAAGGCCGGTGTGCCAGGGCCACTGGTGGAAGCGGCAATCGTCGATACAGAAGGCAACTTCCTGCCCGCCGATGGGGAAACCCAAGGTGAACTGGTGTTGCGCGCACCGTGGCTTACCGAGGGCTATTTCAACGAGCCGCAGAAGGGGGCCGAGCTCTGGGCGGGTGGCTGGCTGCACACCGGGGACGTGGCGACTCTGGACAGCATGGGCGTGATCGACATTCGCGACCGCATCAAGGATGTGATCAAGACCGGCGGCGAGTGGATCTCCTCCCTGGACCTCGAAGACCTGATCAGTCGCCATGCGGCGGTACGCGAAGTAGCAGTGGTGGGGATTGCCGATCCGCAGTGGGGCGAGCGACCGTTTGCCTTGCTGGTGCTGCGCGAGGGCCATGCCATCGGCGCCCGGGAACTCAAGGAACACCTCAAGCCGTTCGTTGAGCTGGGGCACCTGAGCAAGTGGGCCATTCCAAGCCAGATCGCCCTTGTTACTGAAATTCCCAAGACCAGTGTCGGTAAGCTCGACAAGAAGCGAATTCGCGTCGACATCACCGAATGGCAGGCCAACAACAGCACCTTCCTCTCGACGCTTTAAGCGTCCCCTGGCGTGCCCAAAAGGGCACGCCAGCCCCACCAAGCAAGCGCTTGGCTTGTCAAATCCGTATTTTCAGCCATTCTTGCCGGGCCGACGGGTGTCGGCATGGCAATGGACTGGTCCAGAGTGCCTGGCAGGCGCAAATCACACTTTAGAGGGATCAAGCACTACTACCTGCTGGCTATAGTCCGCTCAAGGATTTTTAAGAACGGAGCAAACGCACAAACCGGGGCGATGCAACTTTGGAGTGACTTTGGGAAGCCATGGCTCCCTGTTATCCAAGCGTTTTTAGAAGTGCTATTTGCCATAACAATAAAATGCACATGGAGAAGCGTCGATGACATCAGTAAACCAGTTCTGGCGCCGGGCTAAATTGCCGTTGGCCGTCAGCCTTGCCTCTACGCTCGCCGGGCCTGCATTCGGCGTCAGTTTCAACATCGGTGAAATCGAAGGTCAATTCGACTCTTCCCTGTCGATCGGCGCGAGTTGGTCTACTGAAAGCGCCAACAAAAACCTCATTGGCGTCAACAACGGCGGTCGTGGCCTGTCCCAGACTTCCGATGACGGCCACCTGAACTTCAAAAGCGGTGAAACTTTCTCGAAGATCTTCAAGGGCATCCATGACCTTGAGTTGAAGTATGGCGACACCGGCATTTTCGTGCGCGGCAAATATTGGTACGACTTTGAACTCAAGGACGAAAGCCGTCCGTTCAAGGACATCAGCGACGACAATCGCAAGGAAGGCGCCAAGTCCGCTGGCGGCCAAATCCTCGACGCCTTCGTCTATCACAACTACGCCATTGCCGATCAGCCAGGTTCCGTACGCCTGGGCAAGCAAGTGGTGAGCTGGGGTGAAAGTACCTTCATCGGCAGCGGTATCAACTCGATCAACCCGATCGATGTGTCCGCATTCCGTCGTCCCGGTGCCGAGATCAAGGAAGGCCTGATCCCGGTCAACATGTTCTACGTGTCCCAGAGCCTCACCGAAAATCTCTCGACCGAAGCCTTCTACCAGATCGAATGGGACCAGACTGTCGTCGACAACTGCGGCACGTTCTTCTCGCAACCGGACGTGATCGCTGATGGTTGCGATAACAACCTGGCGGTATTGCGTACCCAGAACGGGCTCAACAGTGCGCTGGCGGCGGCGGGGCTGCCGGCCGGGGCGCGTAACGCTGCCATCAATACCCTCGGCGCCAGGGGCGTGACCTGGGGTAACCCGGACGAAGGCGTGATCGTTCGTCGTGGCCCGGATCGCGATGCCCGTGACAGCGGCCAGTTCGGCGTGTCCTTCAAGTACATGTTCGATCCGCTGGACACCGAATTCGGCGCCTACTTCATGAACTACCACAGCCGTGCGCCGATTTTCAGTGGCCATGGCGCGCCGGCGAGCGCTTACAGTGGTGCTGGCCTGGTAGGCGGGCTGGTGGGCTCCGGCCTACCGCTGGGTGTGGCGGCGGGCCTGGCGCCGACCTTGCTGCCGTTGGTGGTGGCGGGCAACTCCAGCTACTACGTCGAGTACCCTGAAGATATCCGACTGTACGGCCTGAGCTTCTCCACCACATTGCCTAGCGGCACCGCGTGGAGTGGTGAAGTCAGCTACCGGCCGAATGCGCCGGTCCAGCTCAACACAACCGATATCCTGTTTTCCGGTCTGACACCGCTCAACCCTAACGTTTCCGTACTTAAGGGCACGCCAGGGCAGGACCAGCAAGGTTATCGCCGCAAGGAAGTGACCCAGCTGCAAACGACCTTGACCCACTTCTTCGATCAGGTGATGGGCGCCGAGCGTCTGACCCTGGTGGGTGAAGTCGGCTGGACCCACGTCGGCGGCCTGGAAAGCAACTCCAAGGCACGTTACGGCCGTGACCCGAGCTACGGCCCTGGTCCATTGCCGAACAACCAGTGCGTGACTTTGAACAGCGGCACGCTGGCGGGCGGACCGCAAAACAACGTCAGTCGCTACTGCGAAAACGACGGCTTTACCACTGCCAACTCCTGGGGCTATCGCGGTCGCGCCATCTGGGAATACAACGACGTATTCGCCGGTGTGAACCTCAAGCCGAACGTGGCCTGGTCCCACGACGTGGAAGGTTACTCCCCTGGCCCAGGCGGCAACTTCGAGGAAGGTCGCAAGGCCGTCAGCCTGGGTGTCGATGCCGAGTACCAGAACACCTACACCGCAAGCCTGGCGTACACCAACTTCTTCGACGGCAAGTACACCACCGTGGATGACCGCGACTTCGTTGCGCTCAGCCTTGGCGTGAACTTCTAAGCACTATTTTCAGGACGAGTACACACATGAAAATAACCAAGAGTCTGTTCCACGCCGGTGTCCTGGGACTGTCGTTGCTGGCGACCAGCGTAATGGCAGCGGTCCCGGCGGCAGAAGCGGACAAGCTGGGCAAGAGCCTGACCCCGATGGGCGCCGAAATGGCGGGCAATGCCGACGGTTCGATCCCGGCCTGGAAACCGATGCCGAAAAATGCCGGCAGCGTCGACAGCAAGGGTTTCCTGTCCGATCCGTACGCCAGCGAAAAACCGCTGTTTACCATCACCGCGCAGAACGTGGACCAGTACAAGGACAAGCTCGCTCCGGGGCAGTACGCGATGTTCAAGCGCTACCCGGAAACCTACAAGATGCCGGTTTACCCGTCCCATCGCGGTGCCACCGTGCCGGATGACGTGTTCGCCGCCATCAAGAAGAACGCCACTAACACCGAGCTGGTATCAGGTGGCAACGGGCTGAAAAACTTTGAAACCGCGATACCGTTCCCGATTCCGAAAAGCGGCGTGGAAGTCATCTGGAACCACATCACCCGTTATCGCGGCGGCAGCGTAACCCGACTGGTCACCCAGGCCACGCCACAGCCGAACGGTTCGTTCAGCCTGGTGTACTTCCAGGACCAGTTCGTATTCCGTGACAAGATGAAGGACTACGATCCGGCGAACCCGGGCAACATCCTGTTCTACTTCAAGCAGAAAGTGACCGCGCCGGCACGTCTGGCCGGTGGTGTGCTGCTGGTGCACGAGACCCTCGACCAAGTGGCGGAACCGCGTTCGGCGTGGGTCTACAACGCCGGTCAGCGTCGCGTGCGTCGTGCGCCACAAGTGTCCTATGACGGCCCGGGTACTGCGGCAGACGGCCTGCGTACCTCCGACAACCTGGACATGTACAACGGCGCACCGGATCGTTACGACTGGAAGCTCGAAGGCAAGAAAGAGATGTACATCGCTTCCGATGCCTACAAGCTCGATGATCCGAAGCTCAAGTACAGCGACATCATCAAGGCCGGCCACATCAACCAGGACCTGGCTCGCTACGAGCTACGCCGGGTATGGCATGTGGTGGCGACCTTGAAGGAAGGTCAGCGCCACATCTACGCCAAGCGTGACTTCTACATCGATGAAGACACCTGGCAGGCGGCTGTGATCGACCACTACGACGGTCGTAATCAACTCTGGCGCGTGGCGGAAGCCCATGCCCAGAACTATTACAACGTCCAGGTGCCGTGGTACACCCTGGAGGCTCTGTACGACCTGCAATCGGGTCGTTACCTGGCACTGGGCATGAAGAACGAAGAGAAGTCGGCGTATGACTTCGGCTTCACCGCCACCACCAGCGACTTCACCCCGGCCGCATTGCGCCAGGATGGTGTTCGCTAACGTGCAATGACCTGAGGCCGCATCCTCTGGAAAAACGCCCCGACTGGTTCGGGGCGTTTTTTTTGGCTTTTCCCCTGTAGGAGCGAGCCTGCTCGCGAAAAACCAGAGAGCACCGCGTGGTGCCAGACTTCACGCGCTATCGTTCACGACCATCGTCGGAACGCCGCCCGGAGCAGGCTCGCTCCTACAGTGTGTGTGTAGACTTTTTGTAGCCATTTGTAGCAATAACCTTCATTCCGTCCTCGTTTACCGCTAGTCTGCGGAGATCTGCAACGCCGCCACCCGCAACACTAACAAGAGCCGGCCATGACTGATCTGTCCCCACCACCAGGTCCTGCAAGCGTCGCTGTCGCCGCGCTGGACGGGCGCTTTTTCAGACCGCCATTGCCGGACGGCCATGTGCTGCGTCCACGCTTGTGCGAGCGCCTGAGCGCCGGGCTCGGTGGCAGGTTGCTGCTGGTCAGCGCACCGGCCGGGTTCGGCAAGAGTTCGTTGGCGGTGGAGTTCTGTCAGGCACTGCCGCCGCACTGGCAAAGTCTCTGGCTGGGGCTGAGCCCGCGTGACAACGACCCGGGCCGGTTCCTCGAGCGGTTGCTCGAAGGCCTGCAGGATTTTTTTCCGCAACTGGGCAGGCAGTCCCTCGGATTATTGAAGATGCGCCAGCGTCATCAGCCGTTCGCCTTCGAAGAATGGCTGGACGGGCTGCTCGACGAGCTGGCCGTGCATCTATCGACGGCGCGCCCCCTGTTGCTGGTGCTCGATGACTATCACCTGGCCCAGGGACCGGTGCTCGATCGCTGCCTGCAGTTTTTCCTTAACCACCTTCCCGATGGCTTGCTGGTGATGGTCACCAGTCGACAGCGTCCGGACTGGCACCTGGCGCGGTTGCGCCTGTCGCGCCAACTGCTGGAGTTGCATGAGCAGGATTTGCGCCTGACCCACGATGAAGCCTTGAGCCTGCTCGATCGGCACAGCAGTTCGTTGCGTGGCGAGGCGCTGGAAAACCTGATCCAGCGCAGCGAAGGCTGGGTTGCCGGGTTGCGCTTCTGGTTGCTGGCCGCCTCCGAGGCAGGCAATCAGGGGGCATTGCCCCAGGCACTGCACGGTGGGGAAGGGTTGATCCGCGATTACCTGCTCGAAGAAGTGATCGATTGCCTGCCCGCCGAGGTACAAGCCTTCCTCTACGACACCGCCCACCAGGAGCGTTTTTGCAGCGAACTGTGCGACGCCATTCGCGATGCCCATGACAGCGCCGAAATCCTGCGCTTCCTGGCTGCCCACCAAGTGTTCCTGGTGCCGCTGGACGAACACGGCCACTGGTATCGCTATCACCATCTGTTTTCCGACCTGCTGCGCACCCGGCCGGGCGCGCAATCGATGGTGCCGGCCGCCAGCCTGCACCTGCGTGCCTGTCGCTGGTTCAACGCCCAGGGCTTGCTCGATGAAGCGGTCGAGCAAGCGTTGCGAGCCGGGCACCTGGACGTTGCGGCCAACCTGGTGCAAAACCTTTCCGAAGAACAACTGCTGGCCGAACAGAACGTCGGCATGTTGCTGCGCTGGAAAATGGACTTGCCCGATAGCCTGCTGATCAGCACGCCTCGCCTGATCGTGCTCTACAGCTGGGCGTTGGGCCTGGCCTGCCAGCTGGACGCTGCCGAGGAACTGGCCAGCCACCTGAGCCGCTTCCTGCCAGCGCCGTCGGCCACCGCGCAGAAGTCGATGCTGGCGCAATGGCTGGCCCTGAGCGGGATCATCGCGCGCGGGCGCGGTAACCGCGAACTGACCCTGCGTTACTGCACCGAAGCGCTGGAGAGTCTTCCGTGCAAGCGCTATGGCCAGCGATTGATGTGCCTTTCGACCCTGTCCAACCTGGCGATTGCCGATGGCGACATGTGGCGTGCCAGGGAGTTGAACCGTGACTCCCTGGAGCTGGCGCAACGGGTTGGCAATCCGTTGTTCGAGGCGCTGGCCCACTACGACCGCGCTCGCGTATTGCAGGCGCGGGGCGAAATACTGCGAGCACTGGATGAAGTCCGCCAAGGGCTGCAACGCATGCAGGGGCTGCCGGCGCAGCGGCTCTTTGCCGTACGTGCCCGACTGACGTTGTATGAGGGCTTCCTGTTGGCCTTGCGCCTGCAACCTCAGGCGGCGCGGCTACGCTTGCAGGCCGGTTTAGGTGAAGCCCGCGCCTGTCGTGATATCAGCGTCCTGATCGGCCATTGCGTGATCGCCCGGCTTGAAGGCAACAGCGGTGAGTTCGCCAAGGCCTTTGCCGAGCTCGCCGAAGCCGAGCGGCTGATGCACATCTGGGACGTGCCGCCGATCTACTACCTGGCAATGATTACCCTGGTCAAATGCGAACTCTGGCTGGCCCAGGGGCGTACCGACCTGGCGCAAGCCTGGCTGGCGCGATTGGGGCAGACCTATAACGGCGAGCAGCCGGCCGCGCCACCGGAATTCCATCCACAATTGCCGCTGCACATCGAACTGCAGCAAGCGTTGCTGGAGGTTATCCAGAACCAGCCGATGCTGGCCGAAGGGCGATTGAATGCGCTGCTCGAACACGGCCAGCAAACCGGTCGGCAGATGCTCAGCGCAATGGCGCTGACGCAAAAAGTTTTACTGTTGCTGGGCAGCGGCCGCGAACCCGAGGCCCGCAAGGCGCTCGTCCAGGCACTGGACGCCGCAGCCGGCGGCGTACTGCAACCCTTTGAAAAGCTATTGGCCGAGCACCCAGACTGGCTGCGTGGGCAGCTTCAACTCTGTGCGTCGACCCCGGTTACCCAGGAACTTGCAGACAAACTTCCAGTCATGACCTCTCGCCCGACGCTGGAGCCCATCCCCGCGTCAGAACAACTCAGCACCCGGGAAATGGCCGTCCTGCGCCTGATCGCCCAAGGCTGCTCAAATCAGGAAATCAGCGACCAGCTATTCATTTCCCTGCACACGGTGAAAACCCATGCCAGCCATATCAACAGCAAGCTGGGGGTAGAGCGGCGCACGCAGGCGGTGGCGCGGGCGAAGGAATTGGGGGTGTTGGTGTAGCGTTGGGTCCCTCACGTCCCGCAATCGGACATGCCTGTGCCAGAATAGGCCATCCATTTTTTCCAGGAACACCCATGGACGCTGCCAAACCTGCGCTGATCCGCGAAACCTTCCCCGTCGGCCCTTTGCAGTGCAACTGCACGATCATCGGCGATCCGATCACGAAAAAAGCCATCGTGGTCGATCCGGGCGGCAATCACGAACTGATCCTCGCGCGGCTCGATGCTTTGGGCCTGAAGGTGGTCAGTATCATTCACACCCACGCGCACCTCGATCACTTCCTGGCCTCTGGCCAGTTGAAGGAAAAAACCGGCGCCACCCTGCATCTGCACAAGGAAGATCAATTTCTCTGGGACAACCTGGAGATGCAATGCCAGATGTTCGGCGTGCCCTACACGCCGGTACCGTCGCCGGACCGCTGGCTGGCCGACGATGAAGAGTTGGCGTGTGGTTGTGGTGTGGCTTTGCACACACCGGGTCACACCCCCGGCTCCATGAGCTTCTGGTTTTCCGACGCGAAGCTGCTGATTGCCGGGGATACCTTGTTCCGGCGCGGGGTAGGGCGCACGGATCTATGGGGCGGCGATCAGGCGACCATCGTGCGTTCGATCAAGCAGCGTTTGTATACCCTCGACGAAGAGGCGACGGTCGTGGCCGGACATGGTCCGGATACGCGCTTGGGTGATGAAATGCGCGAGAACCCTTTTGTTCGCGCCTGATTTGTAACGAGTGGAATTTTTACCTCGGGAAACGATCCAACGCCGGCAATGGTTCGATGCTTGAAACCGTTGCACCACAGAATGCAAAAAAGTAGGAGCTCTACATGTTCACCACGCCTCGTTTGATTATTGTCGCTACTGCCGTGGCTTTGTTGGCCGGTTGCGCATCGCCCAATCCCTACGACAACCAGGGCCAGGCCGATAGCGGCTCCACGGGCATGAGCAAAACCGCCAAGTACGGTGGCCTCGGGGCTCTGGCAGGTGCAGTGGCCGGTGCTGCCATCAACCACGACAACCGTGGCAAGGGCGCGCTGATCGGTGCAGCCGTAGTGGGCGCTTCCGCTGCCGGTTACGGCTACTACGCCGACCAGCAGGAGAAAAAATTGCGGGCGAGCATGGCCAACACCGGTGTCGAAGTGCAGCGTGAGGGCGATCAGATCAAGCTGATCATGCCGGGCAATATCACGTTCGCCACCGATTCGGCGAACATCGCTTCGAGCTTCTACCAGCCTTTGAACAACCTGGCCGGCTCGCTGAAAGAGTTCAACCAGAACCAGATCGAAATCGTCGGTTACACCGACAGCACCGGCAGCCGTCAGCACAACATGGACCTGTCCCAGCGTCGTGCCCAAAGCGTGGCGGCTTACCTGACCTCGCAAGGCGTGAGCGGCACCAACCTGAGCGCCCGTGGCGCCGGCCCGGATAACCCGGTCGCCAGCAACGCCGATGCCAATGGTCGGGCGCAGAACCGCCGGGTAGAGGTCAACCTGAAGGCGATTCCAGGCCAGCAGTACGGTGCTCAGCAATAAGGCAGCGTTCGGCAATACACCTGGCACAATGAAAAATGCCCGATTCGATAATCGGGCATTTTTTTTGTTGCCTGTGCCGGCCCGTCGCGACGAGTCCAGATCTGATGCCCCCTCAGTTAGCCTCTTTCACTGCACTGAGGAACGCGCAAGTACGTTCCTGCTGCGGATGCTCGAAGATCTGCGCCGGGGTGCCCTGTTCATGGATCTGGCCCTTGTAGAAGAAGCACACGCGATCAGCGAATTCCCGGGCGAAACCCATCTGGTGCGTGACCATCAGCATGGTCAGGTTATGTTCGGCACCAAGCTTGCGGATCACGTTAAGTACTTCGCCACACAGTTCCGGGTCGAGTGCCGAGGTGACTTCGTCAAAGAGCATGACTTTGGGTCGCATGGCCAGGGCGCGTGCGATCGCTACCCGTTGCTGCTGCCCACCGGACAGTTGCGAAGGGTAGTGCCCCAGCTTGCTGCCCAGCCCCACCAGCTCCAGCAGATCCGCCGCGCGCTCGCGGGCCTCGGCGGGTTTCATGCCCAGTACCTGCACCGGCGCCTCGATGACGTTTTGCAACGCCGTCATGTGCGGGAACAGGTTGAAACTCTGGAACACCATGCCGATCTTGCCGCGCACGCGGCGGATGTGCCGGTCGTTGGCCGGCACCAATACACCGTTGCGATTGGGCATGTGCGTCAACAGATCATCTTCAATCCGGATCAAGCCGTCATCGATGCCTTCGAGGGTCATCAGTACCCGCAACAGCGTGGATTTGCCCGAGCCGCTGGGGCCGATGATCGCGACCTTCTCGCCGGGCGTGACGTCCAGGTTCAGATGGTCAAGCACCGTGAAGTTGCCGTAGCTTTTGGTGACGTCCTGGAAGCTGACAATCGGCTGGAGCGCTTGCGGTGGATGCATGGCCGTGGCCTCTTGCGGATGCAGCGGCGTCAGGTTGCCGCGCCGGGAAAGGTCGTTGGAGGTCGAGAGTGGAGAGGTCATTAGCGTAGCTCCAGGCGCAGTTCGAGGCGCCGTACCAGATAAGCCAGGGCGATGCTCAGGGCGAGGAAAAACAGGCCGACCATGGTGATCGGCTCCAGGTAGCGGAAGTTTTCGGAACCGATGTTCTTGGCCTGCTGCATGATTTCCACCACGGTGATGGCCGACAGCACCGGCGTGTCCTTGAGCATCGCCACCAGATAGTTGCCCAGCGGTGGCAGGATCGGCCGCAGGGCCTGGGGCAGGATGATGTTGCGGTAGGCGCTGTAGGGCGCAATGTTCAGCGCAGTCACCGCTTCCCACTGTGCCCGCGGCACCGCATCCAGCCCGCCGCGATAGACCTCGGCGATGTAGCAGGCGTAGTGCACGCCGATCCCGACGATCCCCACTTGCATGGCCGACAGGCTTACCCCGTAGTTGGGCAGCACGTAGTAGAGGAAATACACCTGGATCAGCAGCGGTGTGCTGCGGATGAATTCGATCGTTCCTGCAATGGGCCACGACAGCCAGTACAGGCGGCTGCGACGGCCGATGGCGAGAAACAGTCCCAGCACGATGGCGATCAGGAAGCCTATCAGGGTAATACCGACGGTGTTGAGCGAGGCGCGCAGCAGATCGGGAAGGATCTGCCAGGCATACGTCCAGTCGAACAGGGTCATGACAAACCTCCACGCATCCGGCCGCGCGCCAGTCGACGCTCAATGCTGCGCATGCCGAGGTTGATCGCTTGGGCCAGGATGAAATACATCACCAGCGCCAGGCTGAAGATTTCCAGGGTCTGGAACGTGGCCTGATCCAGTTGCCGAGCGCGAAAGCTCAGGTCGGACAAGGTAATCAGCGACACCAGTGAGGTGTTTTTCAACAACTCGATCAGCAGGTTGGTGCCCGGTGGAATGGCCGCCAGCAGCGCCTGGGGCAGGATGATCCGGCGAAAACGCTTGTAGGCGCTGAAGTTCAGCGCCGTCGCTGCTTCGTACTGACCCTTGGCCACAGAGCTGATGGCACCGCGCATCACTTCCGCGCCATAGGCGCCGATGTGCAGGCCGAGGCCGACGATGGCCACGCTGTAGGGGCTCAGTTCCAGATTGAACGGTGGCAGCGGCAGTACGAAAAACAGCCAGAACAGTTGCACCAGCAACGACGTACCGCGAAACACTTCAATGTAGGCGACCGAGAACCAGCTCAGCGGCCGCCACGGCGACATGCGCCCCAGCGCCGCCAGAATGGCTGCGACAATGGCCAGGATCGAGCCGAAGAATGTCACCTGGAGGGTCACCCAGGCGCCTTGTATCAATAGCGGAAGTAATTCACCCATTGTTCACACCTGCACGGTTCAACATCCGGATTAAGCAGGGAAGCAGGCATCGCGCCACGGCGCCATGCCTGTTTCGGCTATGGCGCGCAGAGCTCGGCAGCCGTTTTGCTTGTCACGTTGGATTTGTCGAAGCCGAACGGGGCGACCGTCTTGAGATGCTCTTCGGAGCCCAGCCATTTTTTCAGCTCGGCGTTGACCGCATCGCGCAGGTCCTTGTCTTCCGGGCGGAAGGCGAGGGCACCATAACCGGTATGCGACGGGTCATCCTTGAAGTCGGTGACCGCTTCGACTTTTTCACCGCCCTTGGCGGCCAGGCCTTTCATGGTCAGTTGCGTGCCCACGGCGGCATCGGCACGACCGGCGCGCACCGCTTGCAACTGGGCAGTGGTGTCCGGTACCTGGAGGATCTGCGCATCTTTCACGCCGGAATCCCGTGCGTATTTCAGGTTGACCGTGCCGGCCATGATCGCCAGTTTCACGTCCGGGTTTTTGGCGACGTCTTCATAGCTGTGCAGATTTTTCGGGTTACCTTTGGCGGTCAGGAGCGCGTCAGGCAACTGGTACTGCGGGTCGGTGAAGATGACTTGCTTGCAGCGCTCAGGGGTGATGTACATGCCGGCGGCAATCACATCGAAGCGCCCGGCCCGCAGGCCCGGGATCAAGGACCCCCACTCGGTCAGTACGCCGTCGACCTGCTTGATGCCCATCTTGGCGAAAATGACTTTGGCGATTTCCGGCGATTCACCGGTCACCCGACCGTCGGTTTCGGTGAAGGCAAACGGGGTTTCGTTGGCGTAGCCGATACGGATATTGCTGTTTTTCGTGATGGTTTCAAGGGTCGTGGCGGCGTGTGCGCCAGCAGCCAGGCCGAATATCGCGCAAGCCACGAACAGGTGACGTAACGCACCGGCACCTAGGGTATAGGAGCTGCGGGGAAGGGAATTGCTCATCGAAAATCTCCTGTTTCTTGTGGACCCGTCGTCGACGGCTCTGTGTTAGGAGGCAGTGTGACAAGAGCAAAGCGTACAAGAGCCGTATCCTGTTGAGCCGAGGCGTGGGGCACAGTTCCGGTACAGATCGATTGGTTATTGTGGGTGGCGGGTTCTGTCGCCTGTGCATCGACCTTGGACCGAGCATACAAAAGCCTCGCGCCACATTGCATTGCACTAGGACAATTGCTTTGCATGGATTCTCGCGGGATGCTGTCGGCACTGGCAAACACGCGGGTTCGACGCCGATGGACAAGTGGAAAGCAGCACTGGAACTCGCACGTAGCGGCGAGTCGAAATACAAGATTCTGGTTCAGGCGATTGCCCACGACATCGAGCAGGGCGTGTTGGCCAACGAGCAACGCCTGCCCCCGCAACGTCAGGTCGCCGATGCCATGGGGATCAGCGTACAGACGGTCACCAATGCTTATAAAGAGCTGGAGCGCCAGGGGCTGGTGCGATGCGAAGTGGGGCGTGGCAGTTTCGTTTCGCGGCGCATGAGCGACCGGGTGGCCACTTATATCCTCGACAGTCCTGAACGGGCGCTGGTGGATTTTTCCATCGCGCGGATCTTGCACACCCGTGAGCACGACCAGTTCTGGCGCGACACTTGCCGCGAGTTGAGCACCGAAGAGGATCAACCCTGGATTCATGCGTTCCGGCCAATCGCCGGTTTCGAATCACACCGTGAAGCGGCCATGCACTGGATCGCGCGCCAGGGGCTGCGCGTGGAGCGCGACGATATCCTGATTACCAACGGCGCTGCCCACGGAATCTTCCTGGCCCTGGCCTCGCTGGCCGGGCCCGACGACGTGGTGCTCTGTGAGGGGCTCAGCGACCATGGCGTGATCGGAAACTCCCAGGTGCTGGGATTTACCCTCAAGGGGCTGGAGATGGACCGCCACGGCATCGACCCTGAGCATTTCGAGGATATGTGCAGCAATGAACGCATTACCGCACTGGTCTGCACGCCGAACCTGAATAATCCCACCACCAGCTTGATGCCGGACAATCGCCGTCGCGAAATTGCCGAGATCGCCCGTCGCTTCGGCGTGCATATTATCGAGGATGACGTGTACGGGCCGTTGTTGGACGAACGTCGCGCCCCGCCCATCAGCCACTACCTGCCGGAGTTGTCCTTCTATTGCACCAGTATGACCAAGTCGGTGCTCACCGGATTGCGTGTCGGTTTCCTGGTCATGCCCAAGCGACTGGCATTGCGTACCGAAAGTATTTTGCGGGTCAACAGTTGGATGGCGACGCCGATGGTCGCGGAGATTGCCACCCGCTGGATTCGTGACGGACGTGCCGACACCCTGGTGCAGTTGCAACGTCGGCTATTGGCTGGGCGCCAGGCGATGGTCAGTGAGTATCTGGGCGAACATGTGCTGGGACAACATCCGAATGCGCTCAATGCCTGGGTCGGCATACCTGTACACTGGGAAGTCGACAGCCTTGTTCGGACGTTGCGGCAGAGGCACATCGCAGTCACCTCGCCAGACCCTTTTACGGTGCGAGGTACACCGCGGGCGCGGGCAGTGCGGATGTGTGTCGGCGCTGAATGCAGCGATGACGAAATGCGCGATGCGTTGGTGAACATGCGCGCAATCTTCAGCCAGTACCCGCAGATCCACGACTTTTGAGCGGGGAAAAAGACGTCAAAAATATTGTCGACTAAATTGCCCTAGTACATTCAGCGTGACAATCCTGCCCTTTTAGACTGCGTCCAATACCTCATCGGGATGCGGTCATGTCAGTGCTTGAGCTCAACGATGTCTACCTTGCCCGCCAGCGTATCGAACGGCTGGTGCGACGCACGCCCATGGAGCATTCCTTCAGCCTGTCCCGGCTCTTGGGTGTGCCGGTCTACCTCAAGCTCGAATCCCAGCAGATCACCGGTAGCTTCAAATTGCGTGGCGCGAGCAATGCCGTGGCGCAACTCACTGCCGGGCAAAAGGCCTTGGGTGTCGTCGCTGCCTCTACAGGCAACCATGGACGGGCGCTGGCGTATGCCGCTTCCCGACAAGGCGTGAAGGCAACGATTTGCCTGTCGCATCTGGTGCCCGAAAACAAAGTCCAGGCCATTCGCGATCTCGGCGCCCAAGTGTGCATCGTCGGCCGGTCCCAGGATGATGCCCAGCGCGAAGCCGAGCGAATTTGCGCCGAGCAGGGCGCGACGCTGCTGCCTCCGTTCGATCACCCGGCAATCATTGCAGGGCAGGGCACGCTGGGGTTGGAGATTCTTGAACAGCAACCGGATGTCGCCCAGGTGCTGGTGCCGTTGTCCGGTGGCGGCCTGTTTGCCGGCGTGGCATTGGCGTTGAAAGCCGCCAACCGGCAAATCGTCACGCATGGCATCAGCATGCTCCGTGGGGCGGCGATGCACGCCAGTGTCGAAGCTGGCCACCCGGTGGAAGTCGAAGAATTGCCAACCCTGGCCGACTCCCTCGGCGGCGGTATCGGCCTGGACAACCGTTACACCTTCAGCATGACCCGCAACACCTGCGATCACCTGCACCTGCTCAGCGAAGCCTCCATTGCCAATGCCATCCGCCATGCCTATCGCGAGGAGCGCCAGGTACTGGAGGGCGCAGCCGCAGTGGGGATCGGCGCATTGCTCGATGGCCTGATCGAGCCTCGCGGCCCGATCGTGGTGGTGGTGAGCGGGCGCAATGTCGACATTGACCAGCATCTGCGCGTGCTCGCCGGCGCTGATGCGTGAAACCGACAATAACGACTCAAAGGAGCGCCGCGTTAATGAGTGAAATCACCTTGTTGAGCGAAGCGGATCTACGTGCCTGCGTGGCCCTGGATCTGCCCAGTATCGAAGCCATCCAGCAAGCGTTCGTGCTGCTGGCCACCGCCGCCGTGGCGATGCCGCCGATCCTGCGCCTGGACATCCCCGAGCATAACGGCGAAGTGGACGTGAAGACTGCCTATCTGCCGGGGCTTGAGCGTTTTGCGATCAAGGTCAGCCCGGGCTTTTTCGACAACCCCAAACTCGGTCTGCCCAGCCTCAACGGCATGATGATGTTGCTGTCGGCGCGCACCGGTCTGCTCGATGCCTTGTTGCTGGATAACGGCTATCTGACGGCGGTGCGTACGGCAGCAGCCGGGGCTGTGGCAGCGCGGGCATTGTCTCGGGCCGACAGCCGTAGCGTGGCCCTGATAGGCGCCGGCGAGCAGGCCGCATTGCAGTTGCAGGCCCTGCGCCTGGTGCGGCCCATCGACAACGTGCGAGTGTGGGCGCGGGACTTGGCCAAGGCCCAGGCCTTCAGTGTCGACCTGGCGCGGGACAGCGGCCTGGACGTCATGCCATGCGCCACCATCGACGAGGCCATGGCCGAGGTCGATATCGCCATCACCTGCACACCCAGTCGCGCGCCGCTGATCGATTCGCACCATCTGCGCCCGGGCCTGCACATCACCGCCATGGGCTCGGATGCCGAGCACAAGAACGAAATTTCCCCCCAGGCGCTGGCGCAAGTCGACCGCTACGTGGCGGATCGCCTCAGTCAGACCCGCATTCTCGGCGAACTGCATCACGCGTTGGCGGCCGGTGTCGTCGGTGACGAGTCGGGCTTCGCCGAACTGGGTCAGGTGCTGGCCGGCCAGCGGCCCGGTCGCACGGATGCTGCGCAGGTCACCTTGTGTGACCTCACAGGCACCGGTGCCCAGGACACGGCCATGGCCAATCTGGCATTCGAGCGTGCGCGTTCGGCCGGCAAGGGTTTTCAGTTCGCCAGTTAATCGTTTTTTTTCATCCGCGCGTCATTTATCGGCTTCATCTAAGAGAGGGCATGTGCATGTCTCAGATAGTCGTCAATCTTCCGTTTACGCGGGAGGAATACGCCCAGCGTCTGGCCAAGGTGCGAGTGGCCATGCAGGCCCAGGGCATTGAGCTGTTGCTGGTCACCGATCCGTCGAACATGGCCTGGCTGACCGGCTATGACGGTTGGTCGTTCTATGTTCATCAATGCGTGCTGCTGGCGCTGGATGGCGAACCGGTATGGTTCGGTCGTGGCCAGGACGCCAACGGTGCCAAGCGCACGGTGTTCATGCAGCAGGAAAACATCATCGGCTACCCGGACATCTACGTGCAGTCGCGCGAACGTCATCCCATGGATTACCTGTCGCGGGAAGTGATCAGCGCCCGGGGCTGGGATGCGCTGACCCTCGGCGTGGAAATGGACAACTATTACTTCAGTGCTGCCGCATTTCTATCGCTGCAGAAAAACCTGCCGAAGGCCAGGTTGATCGACGCGGTCGGGTTGGTGAACTGGCAGCGGGCGGTCAAGTCGCCGCAGGAAATCGCCTACATGCGTATCGCCGCGCGCATCGTCGAAAAAATGCACGCAAGGATCCTCGAACGGATCGAACCGGGCATGCGCAAGAACGAACTGGTGGCCGAGATCTACAGCAGTGGCATCCTCGGTGCCGACGGCCATGGGGGCGATTATCCAGCCATCGTGCCATTGCTGCCCACCGGTGCCGATGCCAGCGCACCGCACCTGACCTGGGACGATTCCCCGTTCGAAAAGGGCGCCGGCACCTTCTTCGAAATCGCCGGTTGCTACAAGCGCTATCACTGCCCGTTGTCGCGCACGATCTACCTGGGCAAGCCGCCGCAGCATTTCCTCGATGGCGAGAAAGCCGTGGTCGAAGGCATCGCCGCCGGGCTTGAAGCGGCCAAGCCGGGCAACACCACCGGTGACATTGCAGTAGCGTTTTTCAAGGTGCTGGAGAAGTTCGGCATTCACAAGGACAGCCGCTGCGGTTACCCGATCGGGATCAGTTATCCGCCGGACTGGGGCGAGCGCACCATGAGCCTGCGTCCCGGCGACACCAGCGTATTGCAACCGGGCATGACGTTCCACTTCATGCCGGGGCTATGGATGGACGACTGGGGACTGGAAATCACCGAAAGCATCCTGATCACCGACACGGGTGTCGAAACCCTGTGCAACGTGCCACGCCAACTGTTCGTGAAGGATTGAGCCATGAGCGATCTGCCCGTTAACCCGATCAGCGCCACGGTGGATTTCAATCGTCAAGGCGTGCAGCACGGTTTTCTCAAGTTGCCTTACTCCCGGGACGATTCCGCCTGGGGGGCGGTGATGATCCCGCTCACGGTGATTTCGCGCGGCGATGGACCGACTGCGCTGCTCACCGGCGGTAACCACGGAGACGAATACGAAGGCCCGGTGGCGTTGAGCAAACTGGCACAAAGCCTGACGGCTGCCGAGGTCAGCGGGCGGGTCATCATCGTCCCGTTCATGAACACCCCGGCATTCCATGCCGGGCGGCGCACCTCACCCATCGACAAAGGCAACCTCAACCGCAGTTTTCCCGGCAAGCCGGACGGTACGGTGACAGAGAAGATCGCCGATTATTTTACCCGCACCTTGCTGCCCCTGGCCGACATCGTGCTGGACATTCACTCGGGCGGGCGCACCCTGGATTTCCTGCCGTTCGCCGCGTGTCATGTGCTGGCGGATAATCAGCAACAGGCACAGTGCGAGGCCGGCATGCGTGCATTCAATGCCCCGTACAGCATGCGAATGCTCGAACTCGATGCCGGGGCAATGTACGACACCGCCGCCGAGTCCCAGGGCAAAGTCTTCGTCACGACGGAGTTGGGCGGCGGCGGTTCGTCTACGGCGCTTAGTGTGGCGATAGCCGAGCGCGGCGTGCGCAATCTGTTGGTGCACGCCGGGATTCTTGAGGGCGAACTGCAAACGGCGCCGTCGATCATGCTCGACATGCCCGACAGCGATTGTTTCATTGCCAGCGAACACGATGGTCTGCTGGAAATGTGCCGGGACCTGGGCGAAAACGTGAGCAAGGGTGAGGTGATTGCCCGCGTCTACGACGTCACCCGCAGTGGCGTGGCCCCGGTGGAGTATCGAGCGGCACGCAACGGTTTGCTGGCGGCCCGGCACTTTCCCGGGCTGGTGGGGTGTGGCGATACCCTGGCAGTGATCGCGGATGTACTGACCTGAACCAACGCCCCTGTGGGAGCGAGCGGGCTCCTGCAAGGTTCCCCCTTTCATTCAGGAGATTTGCTGCCCATGCACAAACTCGATCGCTATGACCTGAAGATCCTGCGGATTCTCGCTGACGACGGGCGTATCACCAAGTCGAGCCTGGCCGAGGCGATCAATCTCTCGGTGACCCCGGCCTGGGAGCGGGTGCGCAAGCTCGAGGTCCTCGGCCTGATCAAGGGCTATCGGGCGCAAATCGACTGGGGAGCGGTGTTCAAAACTCAGCACGTCCTGGTGGAGATCACCCTGGCCCGGCATACCGCGCAGGACATGCGGCGCTTCGAGCAGCGCATGAGCGAGGCGCCCGAAGTCGCGTTCTGTTATGCCACCGGCGGAGGTGTCGATTACATGGCGATGATCCAGGCACCGGACATCGATCACTACCAGCGCTTTATCGACCAGTTGCTGCTCGATGACCTGGGCATCGAGCGTTACTTCACCTACATCGTCACCAAAACCATCAAGACTGGCGGCGCATTGCCCCCGCAGGAGTGAGCTTGGTGGTGAGAGTCGTCAACGAAAATGCCGGATGTCTGATACCCCCTGTACTTGTCCCCGCATTGCGAGCCAACCCGCTCCGACGGATAAATCCCCACACGGCAAAAATCCGCTGTCCACCCCCACCCAATCAGAAAAAACCACCTGCCGCACCCGTTCAAACGCCAAATCCCCAAGGGTCGGCTGCCCTAGCATGGTTCCACGCACACGGATTGGAGTGAACGCCATGACTTACAAACATCCACTGCTGTTCAAGGCCCTTTGCTACATCGATGGCCATTGGGTGCACAGTGACAGCGGGCACAGCATCGCTGTGCATAACCCCGCTGATCAAAAATTGATCGGCCATGTGCCGCTGCTCGACCCACCGCAAATCGTCGCCGCCGTCGATGCGGCCCATCGCGCGTTCGCTGACTGGCGCGAACAAAGCCTCGAGTCTCGCGGGGCAATCCTGCGGCGCTGGGCCGCACTGATCCTGGAACATCAGGAAGACCTGGCGCGGATTCTCAGTCTGGAGCAGGGCAAGTCCCTGGCCGAATCCCGAGGTGAAATCGCCTACGCCGCCAGTTTCATTCCCTGGTTCGCCGAAGAGGCGCGGCGCCTGTACGGGCAAAACATTCCCAGCCACATTCCCGGCGCACACCTGGGGACGGTGAAGGAGCCGGTCGGCGTCTGCGCACTGCTGACACCGTGGAACTTCCCCTCGGCCATGATTACCCGCAAAGCCGCCGCCGCCCTGGCCGCCGGTTGCACCGTGGTGATCAAGCCGGCCCACGAAACCCCGTACTCGGCGTTCGCCTTGGCGCAACTGGCGGAGGAGGCGGGGTTTCCCTCGGGCGTGTTCAATGTGGTGCTGGGCGAACCGCAAGTGACTATGCAAACCCTGGTGCAGGACACCCGCGTGCGCTCGGTGAGTTTCACCGGTTCCACCCGCGTCGGTAAGCTGGTTCTGCAAGCGGCCGCCGAGGATGTGAAAAAGGTATCCCTGGAGCTGGGGGGCAACGCACCGTTCATTGTCTGCGCCGATGCCGACTTGCAGTTGGCGGTGAAAGTCGCAGTGGCCGCCAAGTTCCAGACCTCCGGCCAGGATTGCTGTGCGGCCAACCGCATCATGGTCGAGCGCTCTGTCTATCCGCAATTTCTCACGCGGTTTGCCTCGGCGGTGCGTGAGTTGCAGGTCGGTCCGGCCATGGTCGGAGACCACGAGCAACAGGTCGATGTCGGCCCATTGATGCACCAGGCCGCATTCGATGTCACCGCCGAGCGTGTAGCCGATGCCCTGCAACACGGCGCGCAACGGCTGGTGGGCGGTGAGGCCCATGCCCTTGGTGGCTTGTTCTACCAGCCAACGGTGCTGGCCGATGTCACGCCGCAGATGCGCATTTACCGCGAGGAGAATTTCGCGCCGATTGCCGGGGTGATGCCGTTCGACACCCTCGACCAGGCCGTCGAGATGGCCAACGACACCGAGTACGGCCTGGCGGCCTACATTTGTTCCAACCGCCTGGACCTGATTTACCCGCTGATTCGCCGACTCGACCACGCCATGGTCGCAGTCAATGGCGTCAAGTTCACCGGTCACCCTATCCCGTTCGGTGGCATGAAAGCCTCGGGGCTGGGCCGTGAAGGCGGCACCGAGGGCTTCGAAGCCTTTGTCGAAACCAAATACTTTTGCCTGCACCATCAAGGCCAATTCTAAGGCCAATTCTAAGGCCATTTCCAAGGCCCGTTCTCAGGAGACATGCCATGAACCAAGAACTCGACTCGCTGTTCGAACAAGACCGTGCGCACTTCATGCATCCCTCGACTCACGCCCATGACCACGCCAGCGGCGCACTCAAGGGGCGCATCATCACAGGCGCTTCGGGTATCCGTATCCGCGACCACGAAGGCCGCGAACTGATCGACGCCTTCGCCGGCCTGTACTGCGTGAACATCGGCTATGGCCGCACCGAGGTGGCCGATGCGATCTACAAGCAAGCCAGGGAACTGGCCTATTACCATACCTACATGGGCCACTCGACCGAAGCGATCATCGAGCTATCCAGACGTATCATCGACTGGGCACCGGAAGGCATGAAGAAGGTCTACTACGGCCTCTCTGGCTCTGACGCCAACGAAACCCAGATCAAACTGGTACGCTACTACAACAACGTCCTGGGGCGCCCGCAGAAGAAAAAAATCATCTCCCGCGATCGCGGTTATCACGGCTCGGGCATCATGACAGGCAGTTTGACCGGCCTGCCGAGTTTTCATCAGCATTTCGATCTGCCGGCTGAAGGCATCAAGCACACCCTGTGCCCGCACTGGTATCGCAAGGCGCCGACGGGCATGGATGAAGCCGCGTTCGTACGCTATTGCGCCGACGAGCTGGAAAAAATGATCCTCGCCGAAGGCCCGGACACCATTGCCGCCTTCATCGGCGAGCCATTGATGGGCACTGGCGGCATCATCGTTCCACCGGCCGGCTATTGGGCGGCAATCCAGGCAGTGCTGAACAAGTACGACGTGCTGCTGATCGCCGATGAAGTGGTTTGCGCCTTCGGTCGCCTGGGTTCGAAGATGGGCAGCCAACGATATGGCATGCGCCCGGACTTGATCACTACGGCCAAGGGCCTGACAAGTGCGTATGCGCCGTTGTCGGCGGTGATCGTCGGCGAAAAGGTGTGGGACGTGATTGAAAAGGCCTCCGAATCCCAGGGCGCCATGGGCCACGGCTGGACCTATTCCGGGCATCCGATCTGCGCGGCTGCGGCGCTGGCCAACCTCGACATCCTGGAGCGGGAAAACCTCACGGCCAACGCCGATAAGGTTGGCGCCTATCTCAATCGGCGGATGCGCGAAACCCTCGAGGGCCATCCACTGGTGGGCGAAGTACGGGGTGACGGCATGTTGGCGGCGGTCGAGTTCATGGCCGATCGTGAACAGCGCACACCCTTCGATGCCGCCTTGAAGGTCGGCCCGAAAGTCTCGGCGGCATGCCTGGAGCGCGGCATGATTGCCCGGGCGATGCCACATGGCGACATCCTTGGTTTTGCACCGCCGCTGGTCCTGACCGAGGCCGAGGCAGACCTGATCGTCGAGATCACCCAAGGCGCGATTGATCAGGTCGCCAGTGAGGTGCTTGGTTAACAAGATTGCAGCCCGTTGCACTCGACAGGCTTCTACAGGCAAAAACAAAAAGCCCCCGGACAACCACTTGTCCGGGGGCTTTTCATATTGCGCGAAACCTGATTACTTCTTCAGGCCGTAATGCTCATCGAGCATGCCGGGGGCGTTCGGGGCTTTCGGTGCGTAGTCGCGCGGTGGTTCCTGATTGCGCGGCGGCGTCAGGCGTTCCCGTGGAGCCTGCGTCGCATCGGCGTGCAGGGAAGCCAGCAGGCGTTGACGAGTCTGTTCGTCCAGGGCCAGGCGGTTGGCACCCTCGGCGAGGTGATCCTGCACTTCCTGATAGCTCTGAGTCAGTTTCTTGACCAGTGTCGCGGTGCTGTTGAAGTGGGTCACCACTTCGTTCTGATAATTGTCGAAACGTTCCTGAATATCGTCCAGCTGACGTTGCGTGCTGCTAGGCGCGGCATTCGGCGCAAGGCGAGCGATCAGAAACCCAATGGCGACACCCACAACCAGGGCAAGAGTCGGTAACAACCAAACTAAGAGCGAGTGTTCCACGAGTCCTTCCTCTATAAACGGCTTTGCTTTACGTTAACGGCTCGAACCTGCGCTGTATACCGCGATTCACTCGCAATAGACAGCCACAGACAATTTGCTAGACGAGTCGACCCGATTCGAGGTCACGGAGTTCCTTCCTTGCTTATGCGCGAAACACCTGTAGTGATTGATGGCCCTGTCGGCCAACTGGAAGCACTGTACCTGGACAACGAGCAGCCGCGTGGCCTGGCGCTCATCTGTCATCCGAACCCGGTGCAAGGTGGCACCATGCTCAACAAGGTGGTGTCGACGTTGCAGCGCACTGCGCGCGACGCCGGACTGGCCACCCTGCGCTTCAACTATCGCGGCGTCGGTGCCAGCGAAGGCACCCACGACATGGGCACCGGCGAAGTCGACGATGCCCAGGCCGTCGCCGAGTGGTTTCGGGCCCGGCACCCGGAATTGCCGCTGACCCTGTTCGGTTTTTCCTTCGGCGGTTTTGTTGCGGCAAGTCTCGGCGGACGCCTCGAGGCCAAGGGCGAGAAGCTCAAGCATCTGTTCATGGTCGCACCGGCGGTCATGCGTCTGGGCGCTGAGGATCAACTGCCACAGCAGGGCGAATTGACGTTGATCCAGCCCGAAACCGACGAAGTGATCGATCCGCAGCTGGTTTACCAATGGTCCGACAAGCTCGAACGTCCCCATGAGCTGCTGAAAGTGGCAGAATGCGGACACTTTTTTCATGGCAAGCTGACCGATCTCAAGGATCTGATCCTGCCGCGTCTCTCGAATTGATTGCAGTCTGACAAGCGATTACCCATGACGACTCGTACCCGTATCCTCACCGGCATCACCACCACCGGCACGCCGCACCTGGGCAACTACGCAGGCGCCATCCGCCCGGCGATCCTTGCCAGCCGTGACAGCAATGCCGATTCGTTCTATTTCCTGGCCGACTACCACGCCCTGATCAAGTGCGATGACCCGCTGCGCATCCAGCGCTCGCGCCTGGAGATCGCCGCGACCTGGCTGGCCGGTGGCCTGGATGTGGACCGCGTGACCTTCTACCGTCAGTCCGACATTCCGGAAATCCCCGAGCTGACCTGGCTACTGACCTGCGTCGCCGCCAAGGGCCTGCTCAATCGCGCCCATGCCTACAAGGCCTCGGTGGACAAGAACGTCGAGGCCGGTGAAGACCCGGACGCCGGCATCACCATGGGCCTGTATAGCTACCCGGTGCTGATGGCCGCGGACATCCTGATGTTCAACGCGCACAAGGTGCCGGTCGGTCGCGACCAGATCCAGCACGTGGAGATGGCCCGGGACATCGGCCAGCGCTTCAACCACCTGTTCGGCCAGGGCAAGGAATTCTTCACCATGCCCGAGGCGTTGATCGAGGAAAGCGTGGCCACGCTGCCGGGCCTGGACGGTCGCAAGATGTCCAAGAGCTACGACAACACCATTCCATTGTTCAGCAGCGCCAAAGAAATGAAGGATGCGATTTCCCGTATCGTCACCGACTCCCGTGCACCGGGTGAGGCAAAGGATCCGGATAATTCGCACCTGTTCACCTTGTTCCAGGCGTTCGCCACCCCGGCGCAAGCTGACGAATTCCGCAGCGACCTGCTGCAGGGGCTGGGTTGGGGCGAGGCGAAGAACCGCCTGTTCCAACTGCTGGACAGCGAACTGGGCGAGTCTCGCGAGCGTTACAACCAACTGATCGAGCGCCCGGCGGATCTTGAAGACATCCTGCAGCACGGTGCGAAAAAGGCGCGTGCAGTTGCGACTCCTTTCCTCAACGAATTGCGCGAAGCGGTAGGCCTGCGTTCTTTCGTTGCCCAGGCCCAAGTGGCAACGACCACCAAGAAGAAAGCCGCGAAGGCTGCGCGTTTCGTCAGCTTCCGTGAAGATGACGGCAGTTTCCGCTTCCGTTTGCTGGCGGCCGATGGCGAGCAACTGTTGCTGTCGCGCAACTTCGCCGATGGTAAAACCGCCGGGCAGGTGACCAAGCAGCTGCAGTCGGGCCAGCCATTGGACGTGCGCAGCGAAGCCCTGGGCTTCAGCGTCTGGCTGGAAGATCAGTGCGTGGGTGACAGCCCGGCGTTCGCTGACAGCGGCGCGCGTGATGCGGCGATCGAGGCTTTGCGGGTCGCCCTGACGCCAGTCCAGGAATAATCAACGGCTCGGCCCGACCAAGGGCTGATTGCCATTCCCACGGGCCATCGCTACAGTGACGGCCCGTTTTTGTTGCCTTGCTAACGAATTATGACGCCCCTAGAACGATATCAAGCTGATCTGAAACGCCCGGAATTCTTCCATGATGCCGCGCAGGAAACTGCCGTGCGTCATCTGCAGCGCCTGTACGACGATCTGGTCGCGGCCGAGCAGAACAAGCCGGGCCTGCTGGGCAAACTGTTTGGCAAGAAGGATCAGGCGCCGGTCAAGGGCCTGTACTTCTGGGGCGGCGTGGGTCGCGGCAAGACTTACCTGGTCGACACCTTCTTCGAAGCGCTGC
Organism: Pseudomonas sp. PSB11; assembly: GCF_014596605.1. Lineage (NCBI taxonomy): Bacteria > Pseudomonadati > Pseudomonadota > Gammaproteobacteria > Pseudomonadales > Pseudomonadaceae > Pseudomonas > Pseudomonas sp. PSB11. The sequence continues at coordinate 191,405 of NZ_NOIO01000006.1, read as the reverse complement.
CGTTCAAGGAAAAGTCCCGTACTCACTTCCACCGCTTCATGAAGCGCGTGCACGAAGAGATGAAGACCCTGGGCGGCGAGAAAAACCCGCTGACCATCATTGCCAAGCGCTTCGCCACCGAAGCCCGGGTGATCTGCTTCGATGAGTTCTTCGTCTCCGACATCACCGACGCCATGATCCTTGGCACCTTGATGGAAGAACTGTTCAAGAACGGTGTCACGCTGGTCGCGACGTCGAACATCGTGCCGGACGGCTTGTACAAGGACGGCCTGCAACGCGCGCGCTTCCTGCCGGCCATCGCGCTGATCAAGCAGAACACCGAGATCGTCAACGTCGACAGCGGCGTCGACTATCGCCTGCGTCACCTCGAACAAGCGGAGCTGTTCCACTTCCCGCTCGACGAAGCCTCCCACGAAAGCCTGCGCAAAAGCTTCCGCGCGCTGACGCCGGAATGCACCGCAGCGATCGAAAACGACGTGCTGATGATCGAGAACCGCGAAATTCGTGCCCTTCGCACCTGTGACGACGTGGCGTGGTTCGACTTCCGCGAACTCTGCGACGGTCCGCGTAGCCAGAACGACTACATCGAACTGGGCAAAATCTTCCACGCCGTGTTGCTCAGCGGTGTCGAGCAGATGAGCGTCACGACCGACGACATCGCCCGACGCTTCATCAACATGGTCGACGAATTCTACGATCGCAACGTCAAGCTGATCATTTCTGCCGAAGTCGAACTCAAGGACCTCTACACCGGTGGTCGCCTGAACTTTGAGTTCCAGCGAACCCTGAGTCGTTTGCTCGAAATGCAGTCCCACGAATTCCTGTCCCGGGCGCACAAGCCGTAGGACGATTCGGAAAATAAAAAGGGCCTGCAGATGCAGGCCTTTTTTTGTGCGCTGAAGATCCCCTGTAGGAGCTGCCGCAGGCTGCGATCTTTTGATCTTAAAAATCAAAAGATCGCAGCCTGCGGCAGCTCCTACAGTGTTTTGCGAATGCCTTGAGGTTCAGGCAGCTTGCTGGAACTGCTGCCGATACTGATTTGGCGACAACTCCGTGTGTTGGCGGAACAGGCGTGCGAAGAAGCTCGCATCGTCGTAACCAACTTCGTAGCTGATGGTCTTGATGCTCTTGCGGCTGCCGGACAGCAAGCCTTTGGCGGTTTCGATGCGCAGGCGCTGCAGGTAATGCAGTGGCTTGTCGCCGGTGGCTGTCTGGAAGCGGCGCATGAAGTTGCGGATGCTCATGCCATGTTCGCGGGCGACGTCTTCGAAACGGAATTTGTCAGCGAAGTGTTCTTCGAGCCAGTGCTGGATTTGCAGGATGATCACGTCCTGGTGCAGCTTTTGCCCGCCGAAGCCGATTCTTCCCGGCGAGTAGCTGCGTTGCACTTCATAGAGGATGTCGCGTGCCACGGCCTGGGAGACGTTGGCGCCGCAGAAGCGCTCGATCAGGTAGACGTACAGGTCGCATGCCGAGGTAGTGCCGCCTGCGCAATACAGGTTGTCGGCGTCGGTGAGGTGCTTGTCCTGATTGAGTTGCACCTTCGGGAAGCGTTCTGCAAAGGCATTGAAGAAGCGCCAGTAGGTGGTCGCCTCCTTGCCATCGAGCAGGCCGGCTTCGGCGAGCCAGAACACGCCGGTGGCCTCGCCACAGAGTACGGCACCGCGAGCATGTTGCTGGCGCAGCCAGGACAGGACCTCGGGATGACGTTTGCTCAGGGTTTCGAAATCGTCCCAGAACGCGGGAATGACGATGATGTCGGCATTTTCCAGGCCGCCGTCCACCGGGATCACTACGTCGCTGAAGGTGTTGACCGGTTTGCCGTCGGGGCTGACCAGTCGGGTTTCGAACGCTGGCGTCAGGCCGTGGCCCAGTTGTTTGCCGTAACGCAGGCTGGCGAGGTGGAAGAAGTCCTTGGCCTGCATGAGGGTGGAAGCGAAAACCCGGTCAATGGCCAGGATGCTGACGCGCCGCAAGGGCGTGGAGGCTTGGTTAGACATAATTCAACTTTATTCTTATAGGGGAAAGTGGTCACCAGACGGCTGGATCGTCTTATTTTTTGTCGGATGTGTCCAGTGTCCTGTATCGGGCGCCAGGCTTAGTCTCTGAAGGTCCATTCCTTTAAAAACAAAAATAAGGTGCCGCATGATTCCGAGAACCTTGTTCAGCTCCGAGCACGAACTTTTTCGCGACAGCGTGCGAACGTTCCTCGAGAAAGAAGCGGTGCCGTTCCATGGACAATGGGAAAAACAGGGCTATATCGACCGTCAACTCTGGAACAAGGCGGGGGAGGCGGGGATGTTGTGCTCGCATCTGCCGGAGCAGTACGGCGGGTTGGGGGCAGACTTTCTGTACAGCGCGGTGGTCATCGAAGAGATAGGGCGCCTCGGATTGACCGGTATCGGTTTTTCCCTGCATTCGGACATCGTTGCGCCCTATATCCTGCATTACGGCAGTGAAACGCTGAAACACAAATACCTGCCCAAACTGGTTTCCGGGGAGATGGTCAGTGCCATTGCGATGACCGAGCCGGGTGCGGGCTCCGACTTGCAAGGCGTGAAGACCACTGCCGTGCTGGACGGCGACGAGTATGTCATCAACGGCTCGAAGACGTTCATCACCAACGGTTTCCTCGCCGACCTGGTGATCGTCGTGGCCAAGACCGATCCGAAGGCGGGCGCGAAGGGCACCAGTCTGTTTCTGGTGGAAGCCGATACGCCGGGTTTCGACAAAGGCAAGCGTCTGGAAAAGGTCGGAATGAAGGCCCAGGACACTTCGGAGCTGTTCTTCCAGGACGTGCGAGTGCCCAGGGAAAACCTGTTGGGCCAGGCCGGGATGGGGTTCGCCTATCTGATGCAGGAGCTGCCGCAGGAGCGCCTCACCGTGGCCATCGGCGGGCTGGCTTCGGCTGAAGCGGCGTTGCAATGGACCCTGGAGTACACCCGCGAGCGCAAAGCCTTCGGCCAGGCGATTGCCGACTTCCAGAACACTCGTTTCAAACTCGCCGAGATGGCGACCGAGATCCAGATCGGCCGGGTCTTTGTCGACCGCTGCCTGGAGTTGCACCTGCAAGGCAAGCTCGACGTAACGACGGCGGCGATGGCGAAGTATTGGGGCACGGATCTGCAGTGCAAGGTGCTCGACGAGTGCGTGCAATTGCATGGCGGTTACGGGTTCATGTGGGAATACCCGATAGCCCGGGCGTGGGCGGATGCGCGGGTGCAGCGGATCTATGCCGGGACCAATGAAATCATGAAGGAGATTATTGCGCGGTCGCTTTGATCTTGCGGCGACAGCCAGGGCGCCATCGCGGGCAAGCCCGCTCCCACAAGTTTTGAGCTGTACACAGCATTTGTGAACACCCTGCTCACTGTGGGAGCGGGCTTGCCCGCGATGGCGATTTATTGATCAATCAAGGGGCGGGATTCGGATGATCCTTGTGGATCGCCTCGATCCCTTCCAGCACTTCATCCGACAACTTCAGATCAAAACTGGCAATGTTGCTGTCCAGTTGCTCCAGTGTCGTGGCACCAATGATGTTGCTGGTCACGAACGGCTGCTGCGTGACGAATGCCAGGGCCATTTGCGCCGGGTCCAGGCCGTGCTCGCGGGCCAGTGCAACGTAGCGGCTGCACGCTGCTTCCGACTGCGGGTTGAAATACCGACTGAAGCGGCTGTAGAGGCTCAGCCGACCTTTTGGTGGGCGGGCCCCACCTTCGTACTTGCCTGACAGGAAACCGAACGCCAGCGGCGAATAGGCGAGCAGGCCGCACTGCTCGCGGATGGCGATTTCCGCCAGGCCGACCTCGAAACTGCGGTTGAGCAGGTTGTACGGGTTCTGGATCGACACCGCGCGCGGCCAGCCACGGGCTTCGGCCAGGGCCAGGAAACGCATGGTGCCCCACGGCGTTTCGTTGGACAGGCCGATATGGCGGATCTTGCCAGCCTTGACCTGTTCGTCCAGCGCTTCGAGGGTGTCTTCCAGGGGTGTCAGGTTGGCCTCGGTCTTGTGCTTGTAGCCCAGTTGGCCGAAGAAGTTGGTGCTGCGCTCCGGCCAGTGCAGTTGGTACAGGTCGATATAGTCGGTTTGCAGGCGCTGGAGGCTGGCATCCACGGCTTCGGTGATGTGCTGGCGATTGTGGCGCAGGTTCTTGTCGCGGATATAGTCGATGGTGTTGCCGGGGCCGGCGATCTTGCTGGCGAGGATCCAGTCGCTGCGATCGCCACGGCTCTTGAAGTAATTACCGATGTAGCGTTCGGTGCTGGCATAGGTTTCAGCCTTGGGCGGCACCGGGTACATTTCAGCGGTATCGATGAAATTGATCCCGGCGTCCTTGGCTCGCTCGATCTGGGCGAAGGCGTCTGCCTCGCTGTTTTGCTCGCCCCAGGTCATGGTTCCGAGGCAGATTGCGCTCACGTTCAGGTTGGTCCGGCCTAGCTGGCGATACTCCATCGGGGAGCTCCTTGGGCAAAACAATCATAAAAGCAGGTTGAATTATTTTTCGCAATCTGCATAATTGCGCACCTCTTTCTGCAGTGGAAGTGATGCGCCGCCGCCGAAGAATCTTGCCGTTGAACGGACGCGCCGACCCGAGCCCCCGAAAGCGTCTGTATCCGGCTGCCTTTGACTTGTCAAAGTACGCACTATTCAGTAAGATCCGCCGTCTAATTTACAGGGCGGCCCCTGAGGCTATAAAGAATGAAAACTTTTACTGCTAAACCGGAAACAGTAAAGCGCGACTGGTTTGTCGTCGACGCTGCTGGTCAGACCCTGGGTCGTCTGGCCACCGAAATCGCGAGCCGTCTGCGTGGCAAGCACAAGCCTGAGTACACTCCTCACGTTGACACCGGCGACTACATCGTCGTAATCAACGCCGAGCAGATCCGTGTGACCGGCGCTAAAACCACTGACAAAATGTACTACTCCCACTCCGGTTTCCCGGGCGGCATCAAGTCGATCAACTTTGAAAAGCTGATCGCCAAGGCCCCTGAGCGCGTGATCGAGACCGCGGTCAAAGGCATGCTGCCTAAGAACCCGCTGGGTCGCGACATGTACCGTAAGCTGAAAGTCTATGCGGGCGCTGCACACCCTCATACTGCTCAGCAGCCCCAAGAACTGAAGATTTAACGGAATAGTTCATTATGTCGGCGACTCAAAATTACGGCACTGGCCGTCGCAAGACCGCAACCGCACGCGTTTTCCTGCGTCCGGGTACTGGTAACATCTCCATCAACAATCGTTCGCTGGATAATTTCTTCGGCCGCGAAACTGCCCGCATGGTAGTTCGTCAGCCGCTGGAATTGACTGAGACTGTCGAGAAGTTCGACATCTACGTCACCGTGATCGGCGGTGGTGTGAGTGGTCAAGCTGGCGCAATCCGCCACGGCATCACCCGCGCTCTGATGGACTACGACGAGACTCTGCGCAGCGCTCTGCGTAAAGCCGGCTTCGTAACCCGCGATGCACGTGAAGTTGAACGTAAGAAAGTTGGTCTGCGTAAAGCGCGTAAGCGTCCGCAGTACTCGAAGCGTTAATTCGCTTCCACGTTCAAAAAAGAACGCCCAGTTTCCTCACGGAGCTGGGCGTTTTTTTGTGCGTGTAATTTTCTTGAAGAATTGCGCTGTGACAACTTGCCACATCAGCAGAGGCCCTATACTACAAGGCTTGGCAGTGGTGCCCCCGGGTAATTACCTTGTCAGAATTGGGGCTTTTCATTACCATTCGGCAAAATTTTTATAAGTACAGAGTTTTACTTAGTAGATGCCTGATTTAACAGGCCACAAAGCTGATGGGAGAGGACTGAATGAGCAATGACGGCGTGAATGCAGGCCGGCGTCGCTTCTTGGTAGCAGCCACATCCGTGGTGGGTGCTGCAGGAGCGGTGGGGGCTGCGGTCCCGTTCGTGGGGTCATGGTTTCCCAGTGCCAAGGCGAAAGCCGCAGGTGCACCGGTGAAGGTGAATGTCAGCAAGATCGAGCCAGGCCAGCAGATGATTGCTGAGTGGCGCGGCCAGCCGGTGTTCATCGTCCGCCGTACCGAGGAAATCCTGGGGAATCTGAAAAAGATCGAGGGCCAGCTTTCTGACCCGACCTCCAAGAACTCGACACAACCGACCTATGTCGACCCCGAAACGCGGTCGATCAAGCCTGAGGTTTTGCTGCTGATCGGCATCTGCACGCACCTGGGCTGCTCGCCGACCTTCCGTCCCGAAGTCGCTCCCGCAGACTTGGGCAAGGACTGGGTAGGTGGCTATTTCTGTCCCTGCCACGGCTCCCACTACGACCTGGCTGGCCGCGTCTACAAGTCGCAACCTGCGCCTTTGAACCTGCCAGTTCCCCCGCATTCCTATGAGACCGATGACATCATCGTCGTTGGCGTCGATACGGAGAAAGCGTGATGAGCAAGTTCATGGATTGGGTTGATGCGCGCTTTCCCGCGACCAAAATGTGGGAAGACCATCTCAGCAAGTACTACGCCCCGAAGAACTTCAACTTCTTCTATTTCTTTGGCTCCCTGGCACTGCTCGTTCTGGTCAACCAGATCGTCACCGGTGTCTGGCTGACCATGAGCTACACCCCGTCGGCGGAAGAGGCCTTTGCTTCCGTCGAGTACATCATGCGCGACGTCGAGTACGGCTCGATCCTGCGCCTGCTGCACTCCACCGGCGCCTCGGCGTTCTTCATCGTGGTCTATCTGCACATGTTCCGTGGTTTGCTCTACGGTTCGTACCAGAAGCCGCGTGAGCTGGTGTGGGTCTTCGGCATGCTGATCTACCTGGCGCTGATGGCTGAAGCCTTCATGGGTTACCTGCTGCCGTGGGGGCAGATGTCCTACTGGGGCGCCCAGGTGATCATCTCGCTGTTCGGTGCGATCCCGGTCATCGGCAACGACCTGACCCAGTGGATTCGTGGTGACTACCTGATTTCCGGCATCACCCTGAACCGCTTCTTCGCCTTGCATGTGGTGGCGCTGCCCATCGTTATTCTCGGCCTGGTAGTGCTGCACGTCCTGGCGTTGCACGAAGTCGGTTCGAACAACCCGGATGGCGTGGACATCAAGAAATACAAAGACGAAAACGGCGTACCGCTGGACGGCATTGCCTTCCACCCGTACTACACCGTGAAAGATATCGTCGGCGTGGTGGTGTTCCTGTTCATCTTCTGTTCGATCGTGTTCTTCTTCCCGGAAATGGGCGGCTATTTCCTCGAGAAGCCGAACTTTGAAGTGGCGAACGCCTTCAAGACTCCAGAGCATATCGCTCCGGTCTGGTACTTCACGCCGTTCTACGCGATCTTGCGTGCGGTTCCGGACAAGCTCCTGGGTGTGATCGCCATGGGTGCGGCCATCGCCGTGCTGTTTGTCCTGCCGTGGCTGGACCGTAGCCCGGTCAAGTCGATGCGCTACAAGGGCTGGCTGAGCAAAATCTGGCTCTGGGTGTTCTGCATCTCGTTCGTGATCCTGGGCGTGTTGGGTGTTCTGGCGCCGACTCCGGGCCGTACGTTGCTGTCGCAGGTATGTACCTTCCTGTACTTCGCCTACTTCATTCTGATGCCGTTCTACACCAGGCTCGAGAAGACCAAACCGGTTCCGGAAAGGGTGACTGGCTGATGAAAAAACTATTTGCTGTACTGATTCTTGCTGCCCTGCCGGTGTTGTCCTTTGCGGCTGAGCACGGTGGTCCCGAACTGGAAAAAGTCGACATCGACGTTTCCGACAAGGCTGCGATGCAGGATGGCGCGCGTACGTTCGCCAACTATTGCATGGGCTGCCACAGCGCCAAATTCCAGCGTTACGAGCGTGTTGCCGACGACCTCGGCATTCCGCATGAGTTGATGCTCGAGAAGCTGGTGTTCACCGGTGCCAAGATCGGCGATCACATGAGCATCGGCATGCAACCGGCTGACGCCAAGACCTGGTTCGGTGCGGCTCCGCCCGACCTGACCCTGGTCGCTCGTGTACGTGGCACCGATTGGCTCTACGGTTACCTCAAGTCGTTCTATGAAGACCCGTCGCGCCCGTGGGGTGTGAACAACAAGGTCTTCCCGAACGTGGGCATGCCTAACGTGCTGGTCGGCCTGCAGGGTCGCCAGGTGGTCGGTTGCAAACAGGTTCAGATCGTCGAGGACGGCAAGAAGCAATATGATCCGCTGACCGGTACGGCGCTGACTCATGAAGCGTGCGATCAGCTGACCATTGTGCCGAAGAGTGGTGCCCTGACCGAAGAGCAGTTCGATGAGAAGGTCAAGAATCTGGTAACCTTCCTCGCTTACTCGGCTAACCCGGTTAAGCTGCAACATCAGCGCATCGGTACGTACGTATTGCTGTACCTGGCGTTCTTCTTCGTATTCGCTTACTTGCTCAAGCGCGAATACTGGAAAGATGTGCACTGATAAAGCTTCAAGCAATTGCTGTTAATCGCGCGCGCCCAAGGGCGCCTCTGAAAGGGTAACGAGCCTGCTGAGTCAGACGTTACGAGAGGCGCCCTCTGGGCGCGCTCGTTTTTCCGCTTCCGATCATTTCAACAAGCGAGGAGGATCGCCATGGGCGTGACCAATCGGTTGGCCTGTTACTCCGACCCCGCCGACCACTATTCCCACCGAGTGCGAATCGTACTGGCAGAGAAAGGTGTCAGCGCCGAGATCATTTATGTGGAGGCTGGTCGCCAGCCGCCTAAACTGATCGAAGTGAACCCTTACGGCAGTTTGCCGACGCTGGTCGATCGTGACTTGGCGCTGTGGGAATCTACGGTGGTGATGGAATATCTGGATGAGCGTTACCCGCATCCGCCGCTGTTGCCGGTCTATCCGGTGGCGCGCGCCAACAGTCGTTTGCTGATTCATCGTATTCAGCGTGACTGGTGTGGTCTGGTGGATCTGATCCTGGATTCGCGGACCAAGGAAGCGGCCCGTGCAGTGGCGCGTAAAGAGTTGCGCGAGAGCCTGACAGGCGTTTCGCCGCTGTTTGCCGACAAGCCATTTTTCCTCAGCGAGGAACAAAGCCTGGTGGATTGCTGCCTATTGCCAATACTCTGGCGATTGCCGATTCTGGGTATAGAACTGCCGCGGCCAGCCAAGCCGCTGCTTGATTATATGGAGCGCCAGTTTGCGCGTGAGGCTTTCCAGGCGAGTCTGTCTGGTGTCGAACGCGACATGCGCTAAGGCTTAAGGAGCCGATATGAACTCCAGTCGACCTTATCTGGTCCGCGCGCTCTACGAGTGGATTGTTGATAACGATTGTACCCCGCACATGCTGGTTAATTCCGAGTATCCCTCGGTGCAGGTGCCGCAAGGCTTTGCCAGTGATGGCCAGATCGTCCTGAACGTATCGCCACAGGCCGTGCGTCATTTGCACATGGACAACGAGGCGGTGAGCTTCGAAGGCCGCTTCGGTGGGGTGCCGCATACCCTGTACGTGCCTATCGCATCGATCCTGGGTATCTACGCCCGGGAGAATGGCCAGGGCATGGTGTTCGATCTGGAGTCGCCCATGGAGGACGAGGAAGAGATCGAGCCGGATGATGATATTCCGCCTCCGGACAGCGAGCCACCGCGACCTAGCGGGAGACCCAGCTTGAAGGTGGTGAAGTAATAAAAAAGGCGATCCGAAAGGATCGCCTTTTTTATTACTTCACCACCTTCAAGCGTAGGAGCTGTCGAGTGAAACGAGGCTGCGATCTTTTGATGTTGTCTTTTAAGATCAAAAGATCGCAGCCTGCGGCCGCTCCTACAGGAGCGGGGTCAGTCGATGTACTCAAACAGCTTCACAATCTTCTGCACCCCGGAAACCCCTTGCACCAGGTTCGTCGCCTGGGCGGCTTCCTGCTTGGTCAGCAAGCCCAGCAGGTAAACGATGCCGTTCTCGGTGACCACCTTGATGCGCGAGCCGGGGATGTTCGGGTCGGTGAGCATCTGGGTCTTGATCTTGGAGGTCAGCCAGGTGTCGTTCTGGCGGGCAAGGAAGCCGGAGGGTGGCAGGACCTGCAGTTCGTTGTGGACCGTCTTCACCCGCTGGACGGCGGCAGCGGCCTGTTCGGCCTTGGCCTTGAGGTCGGCACGCGGGGTTTGCCCGGCGAGCAGCACGACGCCGTTGAAGCTGGTGACGACAATGTGCGAGTCGTTGTCCAAGGCCGGATCGGCCTTGGCGATGTTGACGCCGACCTTGGTGTCGATCAATGAGTCGTCGATCTTGCTGCCGAAAGTGCGGGTGCCGCGATCATCTTCAATCGGCGCTTCACGGCTGGCATTAACCACCGAAGTGCAGCCGCTGATGCCGAGGCATAGGGTCAGGGCCAGTAGGCCGAGGCGATTAGGGGTCATTCTTCACTCCCGAACAGTTGGCTGTCGATCAAGTCGCAAAGGCAGTGGATCGCCAGCAGGTGGACTTCCTGGATACGTGCGGTGACGTTGGCCGGTACGCGAATCTCGACGTCCTCAGGCAAAAGCAGCGACGCCATGCCGCCGCCATCACGACCGGTCAATGCTACGACAATCATTTCGCGATCATGTGCGGCCTGGATCGCTTGAATTATGTTTGCCGAGTTGCCGCTGGTGGAAATTGCCAGCAGCACATCGCCTGGTTGGCCAAGAGCACGGATCTGTTTGGAGAAAATTTCGTTGTAGCTGTAGTCGTTGGCGATCGAGGTGATCGTCGAGCTGTCCGTCGTCAGCGCAATGGCTGGCAGGCTCGGGCGTTCGCGCTCGAAGCGGTTGAGCAGCTCGGACGAAAAGTGCTGGGCGTCGCCAGCAGAACCGCCATTGCCGCAGGAAAGCATCTTTCCCTCGTTGAGCAAGGCGTTGACCATCACCTGGCTGGCTTGCTCGATGTGCGGTGCAAGTACTTCCATCGCCTGTTGCTTGGTGTCGATACTGGCCTGAAAAAGCTGGCGAATTCGGGATTGCATGTCCATCTGTGTGACCTTAATGAGCGCGGCTGTCCGGCACGTGAATGTGCAGCCTGCAAAGCAAAGAGCAAAAGTGTTGAGTGGTTGTGTCCGGTTCGGGGCGTAGGCAATCAGCTGTCGAAGGCATTTTGCAACCAGTTCAACTGATCGAGGTTGCTGTCGATCGCAACCACGTCGAAGCGGCAAGGGGAGTTAGCCCAGCGCGACTCTCGCTGGAGAAAATACTGCGCGGCAAAAATCAGTTTTTGCCGTTTGCGCTCATCGATGCTATCGAGCGCGCCACCCCATTGAGTGTTTTTTCTGTAGCGAACTTCAACGAATACTACTGTATCGCCCTCTAGCATGACCAGATCAAGCTCGCCGCGTTTACACAACCAGTTCTGCGCCAGTAGCTGCAGGCCGTGTTGCTGAAGATGCTCGAGCGCATGGCGCTCGGCATCTTTACCGCATTGCTGGCGAGACCTTTCAGGCATCAGCGCGGGGTGTTCGGCAAGCGCTGAACCTGACCATTGACGAACTCCGCCCATGGCAATTCACGCACCACCCGCTGGTTCTGGGTCATGCTCAGGCTACCCGATTGACCTTCGATGCGGCTGTCAGGCAGGGCCTTGAGCTGGCCCAGGCGTGGCGCCAGGCGATAGGCGTCCACGCCCATGGCGTACAGGCGACCCAGGCTGCCGGCCGCTTGCGGCCATTGCGCGGTGACCTGGCGACGCAGTGGGTCATTGGCGTTCAGCAGCCATGGGGTTTCGCAAAAACGCACGCCATTCATGTCGTTGTACTGGTTGACGTCACCGCTGGCGCTGAAGACGTGGGACGTGGCGTAGACCGGAACGTCACCCGCGTACTGGAAGTTCAAGGTCGGCTTGATCTGCTGCGCCTGTTGTGGCGTTGCGGCGAGGAAAATGAACTCAATGTCCTGGCGACGCGACGGCTGGGCGGCTACCTGCGAGCCAACAGTGGATTGCAGGCTCTTGGCGCGACCTTCACTCTGGCGCAGCTGGAACATGTCGGCAATCTGCTGGGCGAGTTGAACCGGCTGGTCGACACGCTCGGTGGCGACGATGCTGCCACCATTGGCTTGCCAGTCCTGGCTGAACGCCTTGAGTACGCGGTCGCCCCATTCGCCCTTGGGGACCATGATGGCGGCGCGATGCAAGCCATCGGCGCGAGCGCGACGCGATACTTCGCGGGCTTCGTCTTCGGCGGCCAGGCCAAACTGGAACAGTTGGGCGGGTCCTTGTGCGCCTTCGCTGTAGTTCAGCGCCAGCGTGGTGATAGGCAGTTGTGGTCGGGCGCTGAGCTGTTTGACCAGGGGTTTTTCCAGCGGGCCGACCACCAGTTGCACGCCATCGGCCTGGGCCTTGCGATAGAACTCGTCGAGCGAGGTCAGGCGCGAGCTGTCATAGAACTCGATGGCTGGCGGTTTCTGCCCGGCTTGTTGTGCCTGGTAATGGGCGGCCATGAAGCCTTCGCGCAATGCTTTGCCAACCGACGCCAGCGGGCCGTCCTGCGGCAGGAGCAGGGCGATCTTGCTCAGGGGCTGGCTGGCCAGGTCCTTGAGGTTGGTCAGCGGCAGTGGAAGCTGTTTGGCGGCCGGGTGTTTCGGATTCTGGGCGCGCCAGTTGTCGATCGCCGCCTGCTGCTGTTCCAGGGTGCCGGCAGATTTCACTGCCAGTGCCAGGGCCATCCAGCCGCCAAGATCGTCGGTGGTGGTTGGCTGCAATTGGTCGGTCGGCAGCGAAGCGATCAAGACCCAGATCGCCTCGTGGTTCTTGCTGGCCGCTTCACCGCTTAGCAGTGGGGCGATGAGAATGCGTTCCCGTGCCGCGGCGAGGGTTTGGCCATCGGCTTCAAGGGCGCGGGCGCGAACGGTGCCGGTGCGCACCTGTTGCTCTTCCGGCATTTCACCGAGACGCTGCAGGCTTGGATGACTCAAGGCGGTCAGCGCGGCTTTCGGTTGGTTGCGCGTCATGGCCAGTTCGGCCGCCAGGGTGTTGGCGAAGATCTGCTGGCCCGGCTTGAGTGTTTCCACGGGGACTTGTTGCAGGATCTGCGCGGATTGCCCGGCATTGCCCTGGCGATAGGCCAGGTCGGCTGCGCTCAGGCGCAGCAGCGCCGCGTCTTCCGGCGATTTGCTTTGGGTGGCCTTTTCGAGCAGTTGCTCGATGCTGGCATCCGGGGTCCGTGGAAGTTCGCCAAGGCTGGAGGAGGGCGAGCTGGCGCAAGCCGCCAGCAAGGCAGCGAGGCATAGGGCAGAGAACAGCCGCAGGCAAGCGATCATGTAGTGTTCCTGATACTCGATCAAATTAGCGTGGAATTGTACCCAAGCACTGGCCGGGGCGCGATGTCGGTCGTGCGAATCGACCAATTTAGCGGGTGTAAATGTTGCTGTGCGCCACAAAAGGCCGCAAAAGCGGGTGTTGCTTGCCCGTATCGCGAGCGTCGCTACGCGTTACAATGGCCGTTTTACCGATCATGAGGTGTGCGCTTTGACTGCTCCAGGTGCTTTGAATTCCGCTGCTGGCTCGCTCTATGTGGTGGCGACGCCCATCGGCAACCTGGACGATATCAGTGCCCGGGCGCTGAAGATTCTGCGTGAGGTCGCCTTGATTGCCGCCGAGGACACCCGTCACTCCCAGCGCCTGATGCAGCATTTCGGCATTCCCACGCCCCTGGCTGCCTGTCATGAGCATAACGAGCGTGATGAAGGTAGCCGCTTTATTACCCGCTTGCTCGCGGGTGACGATGTCGCATTGATTTCCGATGCCGGCACGCCGCTGATTTCCGATCCGGGCTATCACCTGGTCCGTCAGGCGCGTGCGGCGGGTATCAACGTGGTGCCGGTGCCGGGGGCTTGTGCGTTGATTGCGGCGCTGTCGGCGGCGGGTTTGCCGTCGGACCGTTTCATCTTCGAAGGCTTTCTGCCGGCCAAGGCGGTGGGACGGCGTGCGCGCCTGGAGCTCATCAAGGAGGAACCGCGCACGCTGATTTTCTATGAGGCGCCGCACCGTATCCTCGAATGCCTGCAGGACATGGAACAGGTGTTTGGTGCCGAACGCCCGGCTTTGCTGGCGCGGGAGCTGACCAAGACGTTCGAAACACTCAAGGGCTTGCCGCTCGCCCAATTGCGCGAGTTCGTCGAGTCGGACAGTAACCAGCAACGTGGCGAGTGTGTGGTGCTGGTGGCGGGGTGGACGGCTCCCGAGGAGGAAGGCGCTGTCAGCAGTGAGGCGATGCGGATCCTCGATCTGTTGCTCGAAGAGATGCCGCTCAAGCGTGCCGCGGCGTTGGCCGCGCAAATTACGGGCGAGCGCAAGAATGTTCTCTATCAGGTCGCGCTGGATAAACAGAAAGGCGATTAAAACCGACGCGCTGGCGTGGCTGGAGGCGTTTATCACTTGTTCTTCCGTCGCTCTGCCGTTAACCTTCGCGGCGGAGAGTCGATCGGACAGTCGCTGCCCTCTATGAAAATTAGGGGGGGGAGGAAAGTCCGGGCTCCATAGGGCGAAGTGCCAGGTAATGCCTGGGAGGCGTGAGCCTACGGAAAGTGCCACAGAAAATAACCGCCTAAGCGCTTCGGCGCCGGTAAGGGTGAAAAGGTGCGGTAAGAGCGCACCGCACGTCTGGCAACAGTTCGTGGCTAGGTAAACCCCACTTGGAGCAAGACCAAATAGGGTCCCAAGGCGTGGCCCGCGCTGGGACCGGGTAGGTTGCTAAAGATGTCCAGTGATGGCCATCGTAGACGAATGACTGTTCAAGACAGAACCCGGCTTACAGATCGACTCTCCACCTTTTTTCTCCCCTCTGCTTAAATCATTGAGCAGGGGCCTGATGATGGCAATTTCCCTCCTTTCTCAAACGTCCGCATTATCACTTTCGTAATACCAAAAAAATCTTACTCTTAATAAATCACTTTAACTTCTGAACGCAGCCCCTTGTGCTGATTCAAGTTATTGGGCGTTTTCATCCGCCTGATCCCGGTTGCTCCCCTCTATATGCTCCTAAATCTCAGTTCTGTAAGGGTTTTCCTTTAAAGCGCGCCTTGACGGTGCGGTGGGCGCATTCCTATAGTGTGCGCAAGTGGCGAAAAGTGGCATGAAGTGGGTTTTTTGAGCTAGAAACGCTAGAATTTGGAGAAACGCTGACGTGTTTCGCGGAGCCAACGCTATCAGTCTCGATGCAAAGGGCCGTCTCGCCATGCCGAGCCGGTACCGTGACGAGCTGGTTTCGCGAAGTTCCGGGCAGTTAATTGTCACAATTGATGCCGTTGATCCGTGTTTGTGTGTTTACCCCCTCGATGAGTGGGAAATTATTGAAACCAAACTGCGCGCACTGCCTTCGCTTCACGAAGCGAACCGTCGTCTGCAACGTTTACTGATTGGTAATGCCGTCGACCTCGAGCTCGATGGCAGTGGTCGTTTTCTGGTTCCGCCGCGTCTTCGTGAATATGCCAAGTTGGATAAGCGCGCGATGCTGGTAGGCCAACTGAACAAGTTCCAATTGTGGGACGAGGATGCCTGGGATGCGGTTGCTGCCGCTGACCTGGCTGCTATTCAAGAACCGGGCGCGATGCCTGACGAACTGCGTGAATTGATCCTGTGACAATAGATAGCGGCTTTAACCACATCACCGTACTGCTTGACGAAGCCGTCGAGGCTCTCGCCGTACGTCCTGATGGCTGCTATCTGGACGGCACGTTCGGACGTGGCGGACACAGCCGGTTGATCCTCAGCCGGCTCGGTCCCGATGGTCGGTTGCTAGGGTTCGACAAAGACCCTCAAGCGATTGCCACCGGGCAGACGCTAGCGGCCGAAGACGGCCGCTTTGTCGTTGTGCAGCGCAGCTTTGCCGAGCTGGGTGCGGAAGTCGCCGCGCGCGGTATGAACGGCAAGGTCAGCGGTGTATTGCTCGACCTGGGCGTCTCTTCGCCACAGCTGGATGACCCGGAGCGCGGTTTCAGCTTCCTCAATGATGGTCCGCTGGACATGCGCATGGACCCGTCCCGCGGGATCAGCGCGGCGGAATTCGTCAACACCGCGCCCGTGGAAGAAATCGCCCGGGTGTTCAAGGAATACGGCGAAGAGCGTTTTTCCGGGCGCATGGCCCGTGCCGTCGCCGAACGTCGCGATATCAAGCCGTTCGAGCGCACTGCCGATCTGGCTGAGGTCCTGAAAGTGGCGAATCCTGCCTGGGAAAAGGGCAAGAACCCGGCAACCCGGGCATTCCAGGGCCTGCGCATTCACGTCAACAACGAACTGGGCGATCTGGAAGCCGGCCTCGAAGCGGCGCTGGAGAGCCTGGAAGTGGGCGGTCGCCTGGTGGTCATCAGCTTCCATTCGCTGGAAGATCGCATCGTCAAGCTGTTCATGCGCAAGCTGGTCAAAGGCGAAGCCGACAACCTGCCGCGCAACCTGCCGGTTCGGCACGTCGCCTTCGAACCGAAAATCAAGATCCATGGCAAAGCGCAGACGGCCTCCGACGCCGAGCTCAAGGCCAACCCACGTTCGCGCAGTGCTGTCATGCGTGTGGCGGAGAAGCTGCGGTGAGCAAGCTTTTCGCCAAGCCACTGCCCGGCGGAAGCTTTTTCATGCTGCTGTTGTTCGTTGGCGTGCTCGTGTCGGCCATAGGCGTGTCCTACAGCGCACACTGGAACCGTCAGTTGCTGAACGCGTTGTACAACGAGTTGAGCGTACGCGATAAGGCGCAGGCCGAATGGGGGCGCTTGATTCTCGAACAAAGTACCTGGACCGCCCATAGCCGTATCGAAGTGCTGGCCACCGAACAACTGAAAATGCGCATTCCCGGTGCCGCCGAAGTGCAGATGGTGGCGCCATGATGAAACTCGAAGGTGCTCTTTTTCCATGGCGCTTCCGCCTGGTGCTGGGTCTGCTCGGCGTCATGGTGGCGGCGATCGCCTGGCGCATCATTGACCTGCAAGTGGTCGACCGTGCTTTTCTCAAAGGCCAGGGCGATGCGCGCAGCGTTCGGCATATTCCGATCCCGGCTCACCGTGGCCTGATCACCGACCGAAATGGCGAACCTCTGGCCGTGAGTACGCCGGTCACCACCTTGTGGGCCAATGCCAAGGAAATGCAGCTGGCCAAGGAAAAATGGCCAGCACTGGCTGCCGCGCTGGGGCAAGACCCCAAGGCCCTGGCCGAGCGCCTTGAGGCACAGGCCAACAAGGAGTTCATTTATCTGGTGCGCGGGCTGACGCCTGAGCAAGGCCAGGCCGTACTCGACCTGAAAGTGCCGGGTGTCTACGGGATCGAAGAGTTCCGCCGTTTCTACCCGGCTGGTGAGGTCACGGCCCATATGGTCGGCTTTACCGACATCGATGACCACGGACGCGAAGGTGTCGAGCTGGCCTACGATGAATGGCTGGCCGGGGTCCCCGGCAAACGACAAGTGATCAAGGACCGGCGCGGCCGGTTGATCAAGGATGTCCAGGTCACCAAAAACGCCAAGGCCGGCAAGCCCTTGGCGTTGTCCATTGACCTGCGCCTGCAATACCTGGCCAACCGTGAGTTGCGCAACGCGATCATCGAGAACGGCGCCAAGGCCGGCAGCCTGGTGATCATGGACGTGAAGACCGGCGAAATCCTCGCCATGGTCAACCAGCCGACCTACAACCCGAACAACCGCCGCAACCTGCAACCGGCGATGATGCGTAACCGCGCGATGATCGACGTGTTCGAACCGGGTTCGACCATGAAGGCGATCTCCATGAGCGCCGCGATCGAAACCGGGCGCTGGAAACCGAGCGATACCGTCGAGGTGTATCCGGGTTCCTTGCAGATCGGCAAGTACACCATCAAGGACGTATCCAAGTCCGAAGGGCCGGTGCTCGACCTGGCTGGCATCCTGATCAATTCCAGTAACGTCGGCATGAGCAAGATCGCGTTCGATATCGGTGGCGAGACGATTTTCCGCCTCGCTCAGAAGGTCGGTCTGGGCCAGGATACCGGCCTCGGCTTCCCGGGCGAGCGTGTTGGCAACCTGCCGAACTACCGCGACTGGCGCAAGGCTGAAACCGCCACGCTGTCCTACGGCTACGGTGTTTCCGTGACGGCGATCCAGTTGGTTCACGCGTTCTCGGCGTTGGCCAACAACGGTCGCCTCGCGCCACTGACATTGATCAAGACCGACAAGGCGCCGCAGACCACCCAGGTGCTCCCGGAAGCCGTCGCGAAGACCATGCAAGGCATGCTGCAGCAAGTGATCGAAGCGCCGCGCGGTGTATTCCGTGCACAGGTGCCGGCCTATCACGTGGGCGGCAAGTCGGGTACCGCGCGTAAAACGTCGGTCGGTACCAAAGGCTACGCCGAGAACTCCTACCGCTCGCTGTTCGCCGGTTTCGGCCCGATGAGCGATCCACGCTACGCCATCGTGGTGGTGATCGACGAGCCGACCAAGGCTGGTTACTTCGGTGGCCTGGTCTCTGCGCCAGTGTTCAGCCGCGTGATGTCCGGCACCCTGCGTCTGATGAACATCACCCCGGACAACCTGCCACCTACCCAACAAGCGAACGCAGCGCCGGTCGTTCCACTGAAAGCCAATGGAGGGCGCGGCTGATGTCTCTGAGCCTGAACAAGATATTCCCCCACGCCGGCCACGATCTGTTGATCCGTGAGTTGGCGCTCGACAGCCGCAACGTACGCGCCGGTGACTTGTTCCTCGCGGTGCCAGGCGGCAAGTTCGATGGCCGTGCGCACATTGCCGATGCGCTTGCGCGCGGCGCGTCGGCCGTAGCTTATGAAGTGGAAGGCGCCACGGTGCTGCCAATCACTGACGTGCCGCTGATTCCGGTCAAGGGGCTGGCGGCGCAGTTGTCGGACATCGCCGGGCGCTTTTACGGCGAGCCGAGCCATCACCTGAAACTGGTGGGCGTGACCGGCACCAACGGCAAGACCAGCGTGACCCAACTGGTGGCCCAGGCGCTGGACCTGCTGGGCCAGCACTGCGGCATTGTCGGCACCCTTGGCTGTGGTTTTCATGGCGCGTTGGAAAGCGGCCTGCACACCACGCCCAACCCGATTGCAGTGCAAGCGACCCTGGGCGACCTGAAAAAAGCCGGGGCCAAGGCGGTTGCCATGGAGGTCTCGTCCCACGGTCTGGACCAGGGGCGTGTCACCGCGCTGGCATTCGATGTTGCCGTGATGACCAACCTGTCCCGCGACCACCTGGATTACCACGGCACCATGCAGGCCTATGGCGAAGCCAAGGCCAAGCTGTTTGCCTGGAACGATCTTAAATGCCGGGTAATCAACCTCGACGATGACTTCGGCCGGCAACTGGCCGCCGACAAACGCGAATCGCGGCTGATCACCTACAGCCTGCTCGACAGCAGCGCTTATCTCTATTGCCGCCAGGCGCAGTTCGACGACGAAGGCGTGCGTGCCACGCTGGTCACGCCCCAGGGCGAACACCACCTGCGCAGTACATTGCTGGGTCGTTTCAACTTGAGCAACGTGTTGGCCGCGATTGGCGCCTTGCTCGGTCTGGATTACGCCCTGGACGAAATCCTCAAGGTGCTGCCGCAACTTGAAGGCCCGGCCGGACGCATGCAACGCCTGGGCGGTGGTACCCAGCCGTTGGTGGTGGTCGATTACGCCCACACCCCGGACGCACTGGAAAAAGTCCTGACGGCCCTGCGTCCTCACGTCAAAGGTCGGCTGCTGTGCCTGTTCGGCTGTGGCGGCGATCGCGATCGTGGCAAGCGTCCATTGATGGCCGAAGTGGTCGAGCGTCTGGCCGATGGTGTGTTGGTCACCGACGACAACCCGCGTACTGAAGATCCATCGGTGATTTTCGACGACATCCGTGCAGGCTTCACCGCTGTGGATAAAGTGACCTTCGTTGCCGGCCGTGGCCAGGCGATTGCGCAGTTGATCGCGGGTGCATCGGCCGATGACGTGATTGTCCTGGCCGGTAAAGGTCATGAGGACTATCAGGAAATCAATGGCGAACGCCATGCCTTTTCCGATCTGGTCGAGGCCGATCACGCCTTGACCGCGTGGGAGGTGGCCCATGCTTAAAGCCTTGAAACTGAGCGAACTGACCGGCGCGCTGAATGGGCGGTTGATCGCCGCTGATGCGAGCTTCGACGGGGTCAGCATTGACAGTCGTGCAATCAAACCGGGCCAGCTGTTCATCGCCTTGGCCGGTCCGCGCTTCGATGGCCATGACTATCTCAATGAAGTCGCCGCCAAAGGTGCCGTGGCAGCCCTGGTCGAGCGTGAAGTCGCCGACAGCACGCTGCCGCAATTGCTGGTGAGCGATACCCGCCAGGCATTGGGGCAACTGGGCGCGCTCAATCGCGCGGCATTCACCCAGCCAGTCGCCGCCATCACCGGTTCCAGTGGCAAGACCACGGTCAAGGAAATGCTCGCGAGCATCCTGCGCACCCGCGGTCCCGTGTTGGCAACCCGCGGCAACCTGAACAACGACCTCGGCGCTCCGTTGACCCTGCTCGAACTGGCACCGGAGCACAGCGCCGCCGTGATCGAGCTCGGTGCTTCGCGCCTGGGTGAAATTGCTTATACCGTGGGCCTGACCAAGCCCCATGTGGCCATCCTCAACAATGCCGGAACCGCCCATGTCGGCGAGTTCGGCGGGCCGGAAAAAATCGTCGAAGCCAAGGGCGAGATCATTGATGGGCTCGATGCCAATGGCGTCGCCGTACTCAATCTCGACGACAAGGCGTTCGACATCTGGAAGGCCCGCGCTGGCGAACGCAAGGTACTGACCTTCGCCCTGAGCAATGTCAGTGCCGATTTCTACGCCAGTGACCTGGCGACCGATGCGCGTGGTTGCCCGGCGTTCAACCTGCACAGTCCTGAAGGTGAGGAGCGCGTTCAACTGAACCTGCTCGGCACTCATAACGTTGCCAATGCCATGGCTGCTGCGGCTGCCGCCCATGCCCTGGGCGTGTCGCTGTTCGGCATCGCCACCGGCCTCGGAGCGGTGCAACCGGTCAAGGGTCGTACCGTCGCGCAACTGGCCAGCAATGGCATGCGCGTGATCGATGACACTTATAACGCGAACCCCACCTCCATGTGCGCTGCCGTTGATATACTGGCCGGCTTTTCCGGTCGCACCGTCCTGGTGCTCGGGGATATCGGCGAGTTGGGCGATTGGGCAGAGCAGGGGCACCGCGATGTGGGCGAGTACGCCCGTGGCAAGGTTTCTGCGCTGTACGCCGTCGGACCGATGATGGTTCACGCCGTCAACGCCTTCGGCCCCCAAGCCTTTCACTTCAGCACACAGGCTGAACTGATCAAGGCGCTGGGCGCCGAGCAAGACACAAACACCACTATTTTGATCAAGGGCTCGCGCAGCGCTGCGATGGAAAACATCGTTGCCGCTTTGTGCGGGTCCAGTCCGGAGAAACATTAATGCTGCTGCTGCTAGCGGAGTATCTGCAACAGTTCTACAAAGGCTTCGCGGTCTTCCAGTACCTGACCCTGCGCGGGATTCTCGGTGTGCTGACCGCGCTGGTCTTGTCGCTGTGCTATGGCCCGTGGATGATCCGCACCCTGCAGAACCGTCAGATCGGCCAGTCCGTTCGCAACGACGGCCCGCAATCGCACTTGTCCAAGTCCGGCACCCCAACCATGGGTGGCGCGCTGATCCTGTCGTCGATTGGTGTCAGCACCCTGTTGTGGGCCGACCTGACCAACCGTTATGTCTGGGTTGTGCTGTTGGTGACCCTGCTGTTTGGTGCCATCGGTTGGGTCGACGACTACCGCAAAGTAATCGAAAAGAATTCCCGTGGCTTGCCGAGCCGCTGGAAGTATTTCTGGCAATCGGTGTTCGGCCTGGGCGCGGCGATCTTCCTTTATATGACTGCCGCCACCCCGGTGGAAACTACACTGATCCTGCCAATGCTCAAGGACTACAGCATCCCGCTGGGCGCAGGCTTCATCGTGCTGACCTATTTCGTGATCGTGGGTTCGAGCAACGCGGTCAACCTGACCGACGGCCTCGACGGCCTGGCGATCATGCCGACCGTGATGGTCGGTGGTGGCCTGGGGATCTTCTGCTACCTGTCGGGTAACGTGAAATTCGCTGAATACCTGCTGATCCCTTATGTACCGGGCGCGGGTGAGTTGATCGTGTTCTGCGGCGCGCTGATCGGCGCTGGCCTGGGCTTCCTGTGGTTCAACACCTACCCGGCACAAGTCTTCATGGGTGATGTCGGCGCATTGGCGTTGGGCGCGGCGCTGGGCACCATCGCGGTGATCGTTCGCCAGGAAATCGTCTTGTTCATCATGGGCGGCGTGTTCGTGATGGAAACCCTGTCAGTCGTCATTCAGGTTGCTTCCTTTAAGCTGACCGGTCGCCGTGTGTTCCGCATGGCACCGATTCACCACCACTTTGAACTCAAGGGCTGGCCCGAGCCACGCGTGATTGTCCGTTTCTGGATCATCACCGTGATTCTCGTGCTGATTGGCCTTGCCACCCTGAAACTGAGGTAGAAACTCGTGTCCCTGATCGCGTCTGACCACTTCCGCATCGTTGTCGGCCTCGGCAAGAGCGGCATGTCCCTGGTTCGCTTCCTGGCGAACCGGGGCGTGGCGTTTGCAGTGGCCGATACGCGGGAGAATCCACCGGAACTGGCCACGCTCAAGCGTGACTACCCGCAGGTGGAAGTGCGTTGTGGCGAGTTGGACGTCGAGTTCCTGTGTCGTGCCGACGAGCTCTACGTGAGCCCCGGCCTGGCACTGGCGACCCCGGCGCTGCAGGCCGCCGCTGCCCGTGGCGTGAAATTGTCCGGCGACATCGAACTGTTCGCGCGTAACGCGAAGGCGCCAATCGTGGCCATCACCGGTTCCAACGCGAAGAGCACCGTGACCACCCTGGTCGGCGAGATGGCCGCTGCGGCGGGCAAGCGTGTGGCCGTCGGTGGCAACCTGGGTACGCCAGCGCTGGATCTGCTCAACGACGACATCGAGTTGTACGTGATGGAGCTGTCGAGTTTCCAACTGGAAACCACCGATCAACTCAACGCCGAAGTGGCGACCGTGCTCAACATCAGCGAAGACCACATGGACCGCTACAGCGGCCTGCCGGCCTATCACCTGGCCAAGCACCGGATCTTCCGCGGTGCCAGGCAGTTCGTGGTCAACCGCCAGGACGCCTTGAGCCGGCCACTGATCGGCGAGGGTCAACCATGCTGGACTTTCGGCCTGAACAAGCCTGACTTCAAGGCTTTCGGGATCCGCGAAGAAGGTGGCGAGAAATACCTGGCCTTTGAATTCCAGAACCTGATGCCAGTGCGCGAATTGAAAGTTCGCGGTGCCCATAACCAGTCCAACGCCCTGGCGGCCTTGGCACTCGGTCACGCCGTCGGCTTGCCGTTTGACGCCATGCTGTCGGCCCTGCGCAATTTCGCCGGGCTCGAGCATCGTTGCCAATGGGTCCGTGACCTGGATGGCGTGGGCTATTACAACGATTCCAAAGCCACCAATGTCGGTGCCGCGCTGGCGGCCATCGAAGGCCTGGGCGCGGACATCGACGGCAAAGTCGTGCTGATCGCCGGTGGCGACGGCAAGGGTGCCGAATTCAAGGACCTGCGTGATCCCGTGGCGGCCAACTGCCGCGCCGTGATCCTCATGGGCCGCGACAGCGACAAGATCGGCCAGGCCATCGGCGATGCCGTACCGCTGATTCGTGCGGGCTCCCTGGTCGAAGCCGTCGAGCAATGCCGCGCCACTGCGCAACCGGGCGACGTGGTGCTGCTGTCGCCGGCGTGCGCCAGTTTCGACATGTTCAAGAACTACGAAGATCGTGGTCACCAATTCGTCCAAGCCGTGGAGGAACTGGCATGAGTCTTCGAGGCATCATCAAGCCGTACCCATCGCCACTGATCACCGGGCGCGGTATCGACCTCGACTTCCCGATGCTTGCCGGTTGCCTGACGCTGCTCGGCCTGGGGCTGGTCATGATTGCATCGGCCTCCACCGAAGTGGCGGCCGTCCAGTCGGGCAGTGCCCTGTATTACATGATTCGCCACCTCATCTACGTGGTGCTGGGCCTGGGTGCCTGCATCGTCACCATGATGATCCCGATCGCCACCTGGCAACGCCTGGGTTGGTTGATGCTGCTGGGTGCCTTCGGTTTGCTGGTGATGGTGATCATCCCGGGGATCGGCCGTGAGGTGAACGGTTCGATGCGCTGGATCGGCTTCAGCTTCTTCAACGTTCAGCCTTCCGAGATCGCCAAGGTGTTCGTGGTGATCTACCTCGCCGGTTATCTGGTGCGTCGCCAGAAAGAAGTGCGTGAAAGCTGGATGGGTTTCTTCAAGCCATTCATCGTGCTGCTGCCGATGGCGGGCCTTTTGCTGATGGAGCCGGACTTCGGCGCCACGGTCGTGATGATGGGCGCTGCTGCGGCGATGCTGTTCCTCGGCGGGGTCGGGCTGTTCCGGTTTTCCCTGATGGTGGTCCTGGCGGTCGGGGCGGTGGTGTTGCTGATCCAGATGCAGCCGTATCGAATGGCGCGCCTGACCAACTTTGCCGACCCATGGGCCGATCAGTTCGGTGCCGGCTATCAGCTGTCCCAGGCGTTGATCGCTTTCGGTCGCGGCGAGTGGCTGGGTGTCGGCCTGGGCAACAGCGTGCAGAAACAGTTCTACCTGCCGGAAGCCCACACCGACTTCGTATTCTCGGTCCTGGCCGAAGAGCTGGGTGCCGTGGGTTCCCTGTGCACCGTGGCGCTGTTCGTCTTCGTTTGTATTCGCGGCATGTACATCGGCTTGTGGGCCGAAAAGGCCAAGCAGTTCTTCGCCGCCTACGTCGCCTACGGTTTGTCGTTCCTGTGGATCGGGCAGTTCCTGATCAACATCGGCGTGAACGTCGGCCTTCTGCCGACCAAGGGCCTGACGCTGCCGTTCCTCAGCTATGGCGGCAGTTCGCTGGTGATTTGCTGTGCCTGCCTGGGTTTGTTGCTGCGCATCGAGTGGGAGAGTCGAACCCACCTGGGCAGCGAAGAGATGGAGTTCCATGAGAGCGACTTCGCCGAGGAGCCGAACCATGGGCGCTAACGTACTGATCATGGCCGGCGGCACCGGGGGGCACGTGTTCCCGGCCTTGGCCTGTGCCCGCGAATTCCAGTCCCGCGGCTACACCGTGCACTGGCTGGGCACGCCGCGCGGCATCGAGAACGAACTGGTTCCGGCGGCCGGCATCGAACTGCATCGGATCAACGCCAGCGGTTTGCGCGGCAAGGGCAAGTTGTCCCTGCTCAAGGCGCCGTTCATGTTGCTCAAGTCGGTCTGGCAGGCGCGGGCGATCATTCGTCGTTTGCAGCCGGCTTGCGTGGTGGGCTTTGGTGGTTATGTGACCGGTCCTGGCGGTGTCGCAGCCAAACTGGCCGGTGTGCCGGTGATCGTTCACGAACAGAACGCCGTGGCCGGTACCGCCAATCGGTTGCTCGTGCCGTTGGCCGCCCGGGTCTGTGAAGCGTTCCCCGACACCTTTACCCTGTCGAGCAGCCGACGGACCACCGGTAACCCGGTGCGCACCGAGCTGTTCCTCGAAACACCGCGACCAGCCCTGGCCGGTCGCAAGGCGCGTTTGCTGATCCTGGGCGGAAGCCTGGGCGCAGAACCGTTGAACAAGCTGCTGCCTGAAGCCCTGTCGCAAGTCCCCGTCGACCTGCGCCCGGACGTGTTCCATCAGGCCGGCAAAAACCACGATGAAGTGACTGCGCAGCGCTACCTCGCGGCTGGCGTCGAGGCGCAAGTGCAGCCGTTCATCAAAGACATGGCCCAAGCCTATGGCTGGGCCGACCTGGTGGTATGTCGCGCAGGTGCGCTGACCATCAGTGAACTGGCCGCCGCCGGTCTGCCCTCGATGCTGGTGCCTTTGCCCCACGCGATCGACGATCACCAGACCCGCAACGCCGATTATTTGGCCCGTGAAGGCGCTGCCTTCCTGATGCCGCAAAGAACGACCGGTGCAGCGGATCTTGCCGCGCGCCTGACAGAGGTCCTGATGCAACCACAACGACTCAACGATATGGCCACTGCGGCCCGCCGCCTGGCCAAACCCGATGCCACCCGTAACGTGGTCGATACCTGCCTGGAGGTGGCCCATGGTTGAGAATCAGAAAGCCATGCCGCAACCGGAAATGCGCCGCATCCGTCGCATCCACTTCGTCGGGATCGGCGGCGTGGGCATGTGCGGTATTGCCGAGGTGTTGCTGAACCTGGGCTACGAAGTGTCCGGTTCCGACCTCAAGGCTTCGCCCGTCACCGAGCGCCTGGAATCTTTCGGCGCGCAGATTTTCATCGGTCACCGCGCCGAGAACGCTGCCGCGGCCGATGTGCTGGTGGTGTCCAGCGCCGTGAACACCTCCAACCCGGAAGTCGCCACCGCGCTGGAACGTCGTATCCCGGTCGTGCCTCGGGCGGAAATGCTCGCCGAGCTGATGCGTTATCGCCACGGCATCGCCGTTGCCGGTACCCACGGCAAGACCACCACCACCAGCCTGATCGCCTCCGTCTTCGCCGCCGGCGGCCTGGACCCGACGTTCGTCATCGGTGGCCGCCTGAATGCAGCTGGCACCAATGCCCAGCTCGGTACCAGCCGCTACCTGATCGCCGAAGCCGACGAAAGCGACGCCAGCTTCCTGCACTTGCAGCCGCTGGTGGCCGTGGTCACCAACATCGACGCCGACCACATGGCGACCTACGACGGTGACTTCAACAAATTGAAGAAAACCTTCGTCGAGTTCCTGCATAACCTGCCTTTCTACGGCCTGGCGGTGGTGTGCCTGGACGATCCGGTGGTGCGTGAAATCCTCCCGCAGGTCAAGCGTCCGACCGTCACCTACGGCTTCGGCGAAGACTGCGACGTGCGCGCCATCAATGTGCGCCAGCAAGGCATGCAGACGTTCTTCACCGTGCTGCGCCCTGACCGCGAGCCACTGGATGTCTCGGTGAACATGCCGGGCAACCACAACGTATTGAACGCCCTGGCAACCATCTGCATCGCCACCGACGAGGGCGTCAGCGATGAAGCCATCGTCCAGGGCCTGTCCGGGTTCCAGGGTGTTGGCCGACGCTTCCAGGTCTACGGCGAACTGCCGGTGGACGGTGGCCAGGTGATGCTGGTGGACGATTACGGTCACCACCCGACCGAAGTCGCCGCGGTGATCAAGGCCGTGCGCGGCGGCTGGCCGGAGCGTCGCCTGGTGATGGTCTACCAGCCGCACCGTTACAGCCGTACGCGCGACCTGTACGACGACTTCGTCAATGTACTGGCCGACGCCAACGTCCTGCTGCTGATGGAAGTCTATCCGGCTGGTGAAGAACCGATCCCTGGTGCCGACAGCCGCAAGCTGTGCAACAGCATCCGCCAGCGTGGCCAGCTCGACCCGATCTACATCGAGCGCGGTGTCGACCTCGCGCCGCTGGTCAAGCCGCTGTTGCGTGCCGGTGACATCCTGCTGTGCCAGGGCGCCGGTGATATCGGCGGTCTCGCACCGAAACTGTTGAAAAGTGAGTTGTTCGCCGGTGCCGTCGTTGCATCGGTGGAGGGGAAGTTGAAATGACTGCTGCCTACGCCAACCTCGCCAGCACCGTCGCGCCGAAAGACTTCGGCCGCGTCGCCGTGATGTTCGGCGGCAAGAGTGCCGAACGCGAAGTGTCACTGAAGTCGGGTAACGCCGTTCTCGATGCGCTGCTCAGTGCAGGCGTGGATGCGTTCGGCCTCGACGTCGGCGATGACCTGTTGCAGCGTCTGCTGAACGAAAAGATCGATCGCGCCTTCATCATCCTCCACGGCCGTGGCGGTGAAGACGGCAGCATGCAGGGCCTGCTTGAGTGCCTGGGGATTCCCTACACCGGCAGCGGCATCCTCGCCTCGGCGCTGGCCATGGACAAGCTGCGCACCAAGCAGGTCTGGCACAGCCTGGGCATTCCGACGCCACGTCACGCGGTACTGAGTAGCGAAGCCGATTGTATTTCGGCGGCGACGGAACTGGGCTTCCCTTTGATCGTCAAACCGGCCCATGAAGGTTCAAGTATCGGGATGGCCAAAGTGAGTTCCGCGTCTGAATTGATCGACGCCTGGAAAGCGGCCAGTACCTACGATTCGCAAGTGTTGGTCGAGCAATGGATTCACGGTCCGGAGTTCACCATCGCCACCCTGCGTGACCAGGTGTTGCCTCCAATTGCCCTGGGCACGACGCACAGTTTCTACGACTACGACGCCAAGTACATCGCCAACGATACCCAGTACCGCATTCCGTGCGGCCTGGACAGCGCCAAGGAAAAGGAACTCATGGACCTCACGGCGAAAGCCTGTGAAGCCTTGGGTATCGCCGGTTGGGGCAGGGCGGACGTAATGCAGGACGCCGAGGGGCAATTCTGGTTCCTGGAGGTCAACACGGCACCGGGCATGACCGATCACAGCCTGGTGCCGATGGCCGCCCGTGCTGCCGGCCTGGATTTCCAGCAATTGGTTTTGGCCATTCTGGCCGAGAGCTTCGGCAAGCAAGAGCCGCGAGGTTAAGACCATGCAAGGCGCACAGTTGAGACATCAGCCTCCCGCACCCGGCCGCAAGCCGGTGCCGCGGGGTGCCAGCCGAATGGTGGCCAAAGAGCCGATGTCCGCGCGCCTGCCGAAAGCCAACTTTGGCTTTGTCAAAGCGCTGTTCTGGCCAGTGCTGCTGGTCGCGTTGGGGTTCGGTACTTATGAGGGCGCGCAGCGTTTATTGCCGTACGCCGATCGACCGATCACCAAGATCGCGGTGCAGGGCGACCTGAGCTACATCAGCCAGCAAGCGGTGCAGCAGCGAATCGCCCCGTTCGTGGCGGCGAGCTTCTTTACCATCGACCTTGAGAGCATGCGCACCGAGCTTGAAACGATGCCATGGATTGCCCACGCCGAAGTGCGCAGGGTGTGGCCGGATCAAGTGGTGATTCGCCTGGAAGAACAACTGCCGGTGGCCCGTTGGGGCGACGAATCGCTGCTGAATAACCAGGGGCAGGCGTTTACCCCGCGCGAGCTGGCCAACTACGAACACTTGCCGCAGTTGTTTGGTCCGCAGCGGGCCCAACAGCAGGTGATGCAGCAATATCAGGTACTGAGCCAGTTGCTCAGGCCATTGGGCTTCTCGATTGCGCGCCTGGAGTTGCGTGAACGAGGCAGCTGGTTCCTGACGACCGGCCCTGGCAGTGCCGGGCCCGGGATCGAACTGCTGCTGGGACGCGGCAACCTGGTGGAAAAGATGCGCCGTTTCATTGCCATCTATGACAAGACGCTCAAAGAGCAGATTACGAACATTGCGCGCATCGATCTGCGCTACGCCAACGGCCTCGCTGTTGGCTGGCGGGAACCAGTAGCGCCGACGACAGCCCAACCCGCTGTCGCGAAGAATTAAGAGAGGCAGGACCCCATGGCAAACGTGCAAAGCGGCAAAATGATCGTCGGTCTCGATATCGGCACCTCCAAGGTGGTGGCGCTGGTCGGCGAGGTCGCGGACGACGGCACGCTGGAAATCGTCGGGATCGGCACCCATCCGTCCCGAGGCCTGAAGAAAGGCGTGGTGGTGAACATCGAGTCCACCGTGCAGTCGATCCAGCGCGCCATCGAAGAAGCGCAGCTGATGGCTGGCTGCCGTATCCACTCGGCGTTTGTCGGCGTGGCCGGCAACCATATCCGCAGCCTGAACTCCCACGGCATCGTGGCAATTCGTGATCGCGAAGTCAGCTCCGCCGACCTTGAGCGCGTACTCGACGCCGCCCAGGCCGTGGCGATCCCGGCTGACCAGCGGGTGCTGCACACCTTGCCGCAGGATTACGTGATCGATAACCAGGAAGGCGTCCGCGAGCCACTGGGCATGTCCGGTGTGCGCCTGGAAGCCAAGGTCCACGTGGTCACCTGCGCCGTCAACGCCGCACAGAACATTGAAAAATGTGTGCGTCGCTGCGGCCTGGAAATCGACGACATCATCCTCGAGCAACTCGCTTCGGCTTATTCCGTGCTGACCGACGACGAGAAAGAGCTGGGCGTGTGCCTGGTGGACATCGGTGGCGGCACCACCGACATCGCGATCTTCACCGAAGGCGCGATCCGTCACACCGCGGTGATCCCGATTGCGGGCGACCAGGTGACCAACGACATCGCGATGGCGTTGCGCACTCCGACCCAGTACGCCGAAGAAATCAAGATCCGCTACGCCTGTGCCCTGGCCAAACTGGCGGGCGCCGGTGAAACCATCAAGGTCCCGAGCGTCGGCGACCGTCCGCCGCGCGAGCTGTCCCGCCAGGCCTTGGCCGAAGTGGTCGAGCCGCGTTACGACGAACTGTTCACGCTGATCCAGGCGGAGCTGCGTCGCAGTGGCTACGAAGACCTGATCCCGGCCGGCATCGTGCTGACTGGCGGTACCGCGAAGATGGAAGGCGCCACTGAACTGGCCGAGGAAATCTTCCACATGCCGGTGCGCCTGGGCGTGCCCCACGGCGTCAAGGGCCTGGATGACGTGGTGCGCAACCCGATCTATTCCACGGGCGTTGGCCTGTTGATGTACGGCCTGCAGAAGCAATCCGACGGCATCTCGTTCTCGGGTATCGGTAGCCGCGACAGCTTCAGCAACGAAGAACCCAAAGGTGCCTTGCTCGATCGCATCAAGAGCTGGGTCCAGGGCAATTTCTAAGATTTACCGCAGCACCGCAACACCGTTGTAGATACAGGCAGTAGGCGAAAAAACTAGAGAACGTAAAGGAGAGGGAAAATGTTCGAACTCGTAGACAACATCCCCGCAAGCCCGGTTATTAAAGTTATCGGTGTCGGCGGTGGCGGCGGCAATGCCGTGAATCACATGGTCAAGAGCAACATTGAAGGCGTCGAGTTCATCTGCGCCAACACTGATGCCCAGGCGCTCAAGAGCATTGGCGCGCGGACCATCCTGCAACTGGGTACCGGCGTGACCAAAGGCCTGGGCGCGGGTGCCAACCCTGAAGTAGGTCGTCAGGCCGCTCTCGAAGATCGTGAGCGCATTGCCGAAGTCCTGCAGGGCACCAACATGGTGTTCATCACCACTGGCATGGGCGGTGGTACCGGTACCGGTGCTGCGCCGATCATTGCCGAAGTGGCCAAGGAAATGGGGATTCTCACCGTTGCGGTGGTGACCCGTCCGTTCCCGTTCGAAGGTCGCAAGCGCATGCAGATCGCCGATGAAGGCATCCGCCTGCTGTCGGAAAGCGTCGACTCGTTGATCACCATTCCGAACGAGAAGCTGCTGACCATCCTCGGTAAGGACGCCAGCCTCTTGTCGGCTTTCGCCAAGGCTGACGATGTACTGGCCGGTGCCGTTCGCGGTATTTCCGACATCATCAAGCGCCCGGGCATGATCAACGTCGACTTTGCCGACGTCCGTACCGTGATGAGCGAAATGGGCATGGCGATGATGGGCACTGGCTGCGCCAGCGGTCCGAACCGTGCACGCGAGGCCACCGAAGCGGCCATTCGCAACCCGTTGCTCGAAGACGTGAACCTGCAAGGTGCACGCGGCATCCTGGTGAACATCACCGCCGGTCCTGACCTGTCCCTGGGTGAGTACTCCGACGTGGGTAGCATCATCGAAGCCTTCGCTTCCGAGCACGCCATGGTCAAGGTCGGTACCGTTATCGATCCAGACATGCGCGACGAGCTGCACGTGACTGTCGTTGCTACCGGTTTGGGCGCTAAAATCGAGAAGCCGGTGAAGATCATCGACAATACCGTCCACACGTCGATGGCTTCCCAGCCGCAACAACAGGCCCCTGTTCGTCAAGAAGCTCCAGCGGTGAACTACCGTGACCTGGACCGTCCGACCGTCATGCGCAACCAGGCCCAGGCCGGTGCTGCGGCTGCCGCGAAGATGAATCCGCAAGATGATCTGGACTACCTGGACATCCCGGCATTCCTGCGTCGTCAGGCCGATTGATGAAATGTATCAGGGCTATGAAGGTGATTGGTGTTCAGCAAAGGCGTGGTCTGCTATCATCGCCAGCCTTTGTTGATACCAGTTCGCAATTTGCGCTGAAGCGGCCCAAGCCATGATTAAACAACGCACACTGAAAAATATTATCCGTGCCACAGGTGTAGGTCTGCACTCCGGGGAGAAGGTATACCTGACCCTCAAGCCTGCGCCGATCGACACCGGCATTGTGTTTTGTCGTGCCGACCTCGATCCCGTGGTGCAGATCCCTGCACGCGCAGAAAACGTTGGCGAAACCACCATGTCGACCACGCTGGTCAACGGTGACGTCAAAGTGGATACGGTGGAGCACTTGCTCTCGGCCATGGCTGGCCTGGGCATCGATAACGCCTACGTCGAGCTCTCCGCGTCCGAAGTCCCGATCATGGATGGCAGCGCTGGACCTTTCGTATTCCTGATTCAGTCGGCTGGCCTGGAAGAGCAGGACGCCGCCAAGAAGTTCATCCGCATCCTGCGTGAAGTGACTGTGGAAGACGGCGACAAGCGCGCCACTTTCGTCCCTTTCGAAGGTTTCAAGGTGAGCTTCGAGATCGATTTCGATCACCCGGTTTTCCGTGACCGCACACAAAGTGCAAGCGTGGATTTTTCCAGCACTTCGTTCGTAAAAGAAGTCAGCCGCGCCCGTACCTTTGGTTTCATGAGTGACATCGAGTACCTGCGCAAGCACAACCTCGCACTCGGCGGCAGCGTTGAAAACGCTATTGTGGTCGACGCTGATGGTGTATTGAACGAAGACGGCCTTCGCTACGAAGACGAATTCGTGAAACACAAGATCCTCGATGCAATTGGTGACCTCTACCTGCTGGGCAATAGCCTGATTGGTGAGTTCAAGGGCTTCAAGTCCGGCCACGCACTGAACAACCAGCTGCTGCGCAAGTTGATTGAGCAGACAGATGCCTGGGAAGTCGTGACGTTCGAAGACGCCAGCACCGCACCGATCTCTTACATGCGCCCTGTAGCGGCCGTGTAAGTAAAAAACCTCTCTAGTTTTTTAAAGGCTGCCTTCGGGTGGCCTTTTTTTATGTGTGCGGATGTTCATCGCTATCCACTACAAGGCTACCACCCTATTGCGCCCGGTCTCCTTGGCTTGATACAGCGCTTTGTCGGCGGCGAACATCAGCACCTCCAGGTTGATGTCGGAGCAGGCATTCCAGGTGCTGATGCCAATGCTCACGGTAATCGGCGAGTCGGTTCCGTCGATCGGCGGTAGCTGCTCGACGGCCTCACGAATGCGCTCGGCGATCTGTTGTGCGCCCGCCATATCGGTTTCCGGCAGGACCACCGAAAACTCCTCGCCACCGTAGCGCGCGACCAGGTCGGCAGGCCGTCTTACGTGGGTGCGCAACACATTGGATACTGCGCGCAAGGCCTCATCGCCGGCTTGATGGCCATGACGATCGTTGAAGGCCTTGAAGTGATCGGCGTCGATCATCAGCAGCGACAATGGCTTGCCGGAACGCTGGGCGCGAAACCACTCATGACGCAACGTCTGGTCCAGCGTGCGGCGGTTCGCCAGCCCGGTCAAGGCGTCGGTGGCGGCCAGTTGCGCCAGTTCCAGTTCGGCGTGGTGGCGCAGGCGCAGTTCGCGGCAGAGCAACCAGGTCAGCCACAGCAGGCACGCACACAGCGCAATTGTGGCCAGGCTGACCACCAGCGCCGTGCGTTGCCATGAAGCAAACACTTCTGCGCCCGACAGCGCCACGATAACAATCAGCGGCAGATTGCCAACCTGGGAAAATGTGTAGAGCCGTTGATCCTGGTAGCGACTCGAGACACTGCTGAAGCTGCCGTTGCCTTCCTTGACGATGCGCTGGAAGTTGGGGCGGCTGCTGAAGTCCGAGCCGGTCAGGTCTTCGCCCATGCGTGGGACTTGGGCGAGGAGAATTCCATCCTTGTTGATCAGGCTGATCGAGCTGTCAGGACCGATATTCAGGCTGTTGAACAGCTGTTCGAAGTAGCTCAGGCGCATGGCCGCTTCGGCGACCCCAAGGAACTCGCCCTGGGCGCCACTGATTCGGCGGCTGAAGCTGATGCGCCATTCGTTGTTGACCAACTGGGACTGAAAAGGACGGCTGATGAACATGCCCGGGTCGCTGTTGTTCACGTGGGACAGGAAATACTCGCGGTCGGCAAAGTTGCCTGCCCTGGGTTCTCGCGAAGCCGAGTCGGCGACTACGTTGCCCTGCTGGTCGAGCAACAGGATGTCACCCTTGTACGGCGCCGCGGTGGCGCGATCGAACAAGGCCAGGTGACGGATCTGCGGGGAAACGTGCATGAGGTCCTCACGACGCGAGGCCGCGATCAAGCCGAGCAAGGAGACGTCATAGAGCTCGACGTTGCGCAGGACGTCGGCTTCGATCAATTGCACGATGTTGGCCGCGGAGCGACTGGCTGACAGTTCGGCATTGGCGCGTTCACGCACCAGCAGGAACGCCACGATGCCGAGGATGGCAATCACCATCAAGACGCTGCCGACAATCACCAATCGCTCGGAACGCGTGGATGGGGTTGTGGGGTGAAATGTCGCGCTGCGCTCGCTCATGGTTCTGGCTTCTGCTGTCTAGGCGTCGGGAACATTCTTTTACAAGAATCGGGCAGTGTCCCGGACACCCGTCATATCCACCGCCTCCCTGCGCACTCCGGATAAAAAAAGGCCAGCAAAACGTGCCGGCCTTTTGTTTACTGAAGCTTAGAAGACATTGAGCGGGTAGTCGAAAATCACCCGGTATTCGTCAGTGTCCTGATCCAGTGCGCCATAACCGTTGCCACCCCGGTTGGTTGCCCATTGCAGGCGTAGGGCAAGGTTTTTCGCCTGGCCAGCCTGGACCACGTACTTGAGCTCGATGTCGCGCTCCCAGTGCCTGGCGTTTTTGCCATCGGCGCTATACCAAGCGCTGTACCCTGGGCTGTCTGGATCGACTTTGGTCAGGTCCAGCTTGCCTCGGGAGTAGGACAGCGCGCAGGTCAGTCCCGGCAGGCCGAGTCCGACAAAGTCATAGGCGTACTTGAGTTTCCATGAGCGTTCGTTGGGGCCGTTGAAGTCCGAGTATTGCTGGGAGTTGTCGAGGAATACGCTATCACCCTGGCTGATGTAGTCGAATGGGGTGTTGCCATTGACTCGCTGGTAAGCAGTGGTGACGCTGTGATTGCCGATGCCGAGGGTGAAATGCAGGCTGTAGGTGTTGTTATCGATGTGGCCGAGCAGCGCGTCACCGGTGTCTTGCGTGTGATAGAAGTGCAGGCCTGGGTTGAGGCTGACCACCTCGTTGAGCGCATAGGTGTAATCGAGGTCGTAGTAGTACTGGTTCCAAATGTCCTTGAGCTCGGCGGCATACAGGCTGCTGCTCAAGCCGGGCAGACTGCTCCAGGCCACGCCTGCCCAGTTGAGATGGCGACTCTCGTCACCTTCGGCCAAGGTGCCGTAGGACGTACCGATGCGGGTATGGCCGCTTTGGTTATACGGCTTGGTGAAGCTCGCTTGCCCACCCTCTATCAGCCAGCCGTCGAAGCTGTGGTTGGTCAGGCTGACGCCGCGAAACGTCTGCGGCAACATGCGGGTCTCACCGCCGGCAATCACCGGATTGGCGAGAAACAGGTCACCGGCCTTCAATTCGGTATCGAAGGCACGCATTTTCAGGGTGCCGCCTGCGGTGGAGAACGAGCCCGGTGCTTTGCCGTTGCCATCGCTGACCGGCAGGATGCTCGAATTGTCCGTGCCGCCACCACCGTCTAGCTTGAGCCCGAGCATCGCATGGGCGTCGAAGCCGAACCCGACGCGACCTTCAGTGAAGCCCGACTCGAAGATACCCAGGAAACCCTGGCCCCATTCAATATTGTCATCAGCCTGCTGCTGGCGGTTGCGGTTCATGTAGTAGTTGCGCGCGTTGAGGGTGAGGCTGGCGTCTTCGGCGAAACCATGGGCAGCTGAATTGTCGGTGGCGTGAGCATTGGCCGTCATCGTTGCAGCGATTGCAACGAACAGCGCAGGTGAACTGAGTGGGAAACGCACGGGGGGTAAAGCTCCTGGGTCAGCGGGGAACAGCACTTTTCTTGCAGTCGCAGAGGTGTCCTGTTGGCGAAAAAAGGACGCAGCGGGTGTTAAAACCACAACGAAAAAAAGCCGCTGATAGCAGCGGCTTTGAAGACAACTTTTCAATGGGAAGAGCCGTTGAAAAGTGTCGAGGGAAACTGGAGCGGTGCGCGGCGATCAGCTGTCTTTCTCAGCTTGCTTGGCCTGGACGCTCGACGCTTGTGGGGCTTGGGTGGCCTCCTGGGCTTTGGCGGTCATCTCGATCTGGTGCTCTTCGTAGGCTGCGGCCCGGGCGGTATTTTGCGCGACGAAGGCCTGCGACTCTTCGGCCATGGCGAACGGAGACAGGAACAGAGAAGACAGAACGAAAGCGCTGGCAATACCCATACTGTTGGACATCTTTTAAACCTTCTTGCTTGGCAAGTGCTGTTTGGTGCGGGCAAAGATAAGGGGCTTGGAGGAAAGGAAAAAGAGCGGATTCATGAAAGGACTGTTACGCAAAGAGCAAAAGTGGATAAGTGAGCAACCCTGTGGCGAGGGGCCGCGTGAATCAGACGGGCAAATGCATGCCAAAGGTATTCATGCCATGGTCGCTGCGCACGAACACATCGCCGCCATGCATCAGGGCAATCGCCTTGACGATGGCCAGGCCCAACCCGTGGTTGTTGCCACTGTTGCTGCGCGAGGCATCGACCCGGTAAAAGCGTTCGAACAGGCGTGGCAGGTGCTCGCTGGAAATCGGTGAACCGGGGTTGGCGACGCCGATGCTGACCTGGTGCTCGCCTGCTTCGATTCGCACCTCGATGACTTGTCCGGGGCCGGTGTGCTGCACAGCGTTGTTGAGCAGGTTGATCAAGGCCCGGCGCAGGTGGGCGATCTCGATTTGCACCTGGGCATCGCCGCTGACCTGAACCTGTACCTGGGCATCCTCGAGAATGAAATCCAGGTAATCCAGAGTCGTCGCCACTTCCTCGGCCAGAGAAGTGGAGGTCAGTTTGGTGGCCTTGCTGCCTTGGTCGGCGCTGGCCAGGAACAGCATGTCATTGATGATCGAGCGCAGCCGTTCAAGTTCTTCAAGGTTCGATTGCAGCACCTCGAAATAGTGTTCCGCCGAACGCCCGCGTGTAAGCGCGACCTGGGTCTGGCCGATCAGGTTGGTCAGCGGCGAGCGCAGTTCATGGGCGACATCCGCGTTGAACGATTCCAGGCGCGAGTAGGCCTGTTCGACCCGTTCCAGTGTCGAGTTGAACGAGTCGACGAACTGATTCAACTCAGGGGGTAGCGACGACAAACGCAAGCGACCTGAACGCAATGGCGGGGCCAGGCGCTGGGCTTCCTGGGATAGCTTGATCAATGGCTTGAGCCCGATCCGCGCCACCCAGTAGCCCAGCGCCGAGGCCATCAGCACGCCGATAACCGCCAAGCTGATCAGGGCGATCAGCAACTGGTGCTGGGTATGATAAAAAGTTTCGGTGTCGATACCGATCATGAAGCGCAGGGGCGGGCGCTGGTCCTTGGCCGGGAACTGGCTGACCAGCACTTTCAACGGGTAGGGGTGATCCGCCAGTTGCATGTCGCGCATGCCCAACGGTCCTTCGGCGAAGGCACGGATGCTCGGGGTCGGATTGCCGTATTCGTACTGGGGATCGCCGCTGACGATCCAGAAACTGATGCGCTTGTCTTCTTCGCCGAGCAGCTTGAGCTTGTTATTGATCTTCACCCAGTGCTCGGGCGTGCCGTAACGGCCGACGGTCGATTCGAGCACGCTGTAGCGCGCGTCCAGTTCGGCTTCGGGTAACAACCCCAAACCTTTGTCGACCTGTTGATACAGCGCCCAGCCGATCAACAGGAACACCAGCAACGCCACCAGGGTGAACATCCCGCTCAGGCGCAGCGCAATGCTATTACTGGACACCACGGCTCTCCAGCACATAACCCATGCCACGAATCGTGTGCAGCAATTTCTCTTCGAATGGCCCATCGAGCTTGGCTCGCAAGCGCTTGATCGCGACTTCGACGACGTTGGCGTCGCTGTCGAAATTGATGTCCCAGACCATTTCGGCGATGGCCGTCTTCGACAGGATTTCACCCTGGCGACGGGCCAGCACACTGAGCAGCGAAAACTCCTTGGCCGTCAGGTCCAGGCGTGTGCCGGCGCGAGTGGCCTTGCGACTGATCAAATCTATCCACAGGTCGGCGATGCTCACTTGCACCGGCTCGTGGCCACCGCTGCGCCGGGTCAGCGCTTGCAGGCGTGCCACCAACTCGAGGAAGGAAAATGGCTTGCCCAGGTAATCGTCGGCACCATCGCGCAAGCCCTTGATGCGGTCTTCGACCCGTTCGCGGGCGGTGAGCATGATCACTGGCGTTTGTTTGCGCGCACGCAAGGCGCGCAATACGCCGAAGCCGTCCAGGCCCGGCAGCATCACGTCGAGGACGATCACCGCGTAGTCGCTTTCCAGCGCCAGGTGCAGGCCTTCCACGCCATCGCGGGCCAGGTCCACGGTGTAACCCTGTTCCGTCAGGCCGCGGTGCAGATAATCCGCGGTTTTTTCTTCGTCTTCGATAATCAGGACGCGCATGACCCCGCCTCAGTCTGTGGTCGCCAGCGCCGACAGCGCTGTAGGTTTAGGTCGATGAAATAGCCGCTCCAGCCACAAGTATATGACCGGCGTGGTGAACAGCGTCAGTGCCTGGCTCACCAGCAGGCCGCCGACCACCGCGATCCCCAGGGGTTGGCGCAGTTCGGCGCCGGTGCCATAGCCGAGCATCAGTGGCAGGGCGCCGAGCAGGGCGGCGAGGGTGGTCATGATGATCGGGCGGAACCGCGTGAGGCACGCCTGGAAGATCGCTTCCTCCGGCGCCAGGCCACCCTTGCGCTGCGCGTCGAGCGCGAAGTCGATCATCAGGATGCCGTTTTTCTTGACGATGCCGATCAGTAGCACCAGCCCGATCAGCGCCATGATCGAAAAGTCCTGGCCGCAGATCCACAGCATGATCACCGCGCCCAGCCCGGCCGAGGGCAGTGTCGAGATGATCGTCAGCGGGTGGACGAAGCTCTCGTAGAGCACGCCGAGAATGATGTAAACCGCCACCAGCGCCGCCAGGATCAACCATGGCTGACTGGCCAGCGAACTCTGGAACGCCTGGGCCGCGCCCTGGAAGTTACCGCTGATGGCCGTTGGCATGCCGATGTCGACCTTGGCCTTGTTGAGCATGATCACCGCATCGCCCAGCGCCACACCGGGCGCCAGGTTGAATGACAGGTTGGCGGCCGGGAACATGCCGTCGTGGGCGATGGACAGCGGCCCCACCGTGGGCGCATCGAATTTCGCCAGGGCCGACAGCGGCACCATTTCCCCGCTCAGGGGCGAGCGCAGATAGAAGTAGTTGAGGCTTTCGGCCTTGCCGCGCTGGCGCGTGTCCAGTTCCAGGATCACGTTGTACTGATTGATCTGGGTCTGGAATTCGTTGATCTGGCGCTGGCCGAAGGCGTCGTACAGCGCTTCGTCGACATCGCTGGCCGTCAGGCCAAAGCGTGCCGCGGCGCTGCGGTCGATAGTGATATGAGTGATGCTGCCGCCCAGTTGCAGGTCATTGGAAATGTCGCGAAAGGCCGGGTTGCCGCGCAGTTTTTCCGTCAGGCGCTGGGTCCAGGTGCTCAGGATTGCACCGTCGTTGCTCTTGAGCACGTACTGGTACTGGGCCCGGCTCGGGCCGGAGCTGAGGTTGATGTCTTGCCCGGCGCGCAGGTACAGGACGATGCCCGGAACTTTCATCAATTGCGGGCGAATACGGTCGATGAACTCGCTGGCTGAAACATCGCGGTCGCCGCGTTTTTTCAAGGCGATCCAGAAGCGGCCGTTGGCGATGGTCTGGTTGCTGCCCGACACCCCGACCGAGTGCGAGAAGGTCTCGACGGCGGGGTCGGCAGCGACGATTTCAGCCATCGCCAAGTGTTTTTTCACCATGTCGCCGTAGGAAATATCGGCGGCGGCTTCGGTTGTGCCGAGGACGAACCCGGTGTCCTGGATCGGGAAGAAGCCCTTGGGAATAAAAATGTAACCGGCGACGGCCAGGGCCAGCGACAGACCGAATACGCCGATCATCAACTTCTGGTGAGCGAGCGCGCGGCGCAGGCCTTTTTCGTACAGCGCCAGCAGGCGTTCGCCGAAGCCGGGCTTGTCGTGGGCGTGATGCACCGGCGCGCGCATGAACAGCGCTGCCAGGGTGGGCGCCAACGTCAGCGACACGACCACCGAAATCATGATGGTGGAGGTGGCGGTCAGGGCGAACTCCTTGAACAGGCGTCCGACCACGCCCCCCATGAACAGCAGCGGAATGAACGCCGCGACCAGCGAGAAACTGATCGATACCACCGTGAAGCCGATTTCTCCGGCGCCCTTGATCGCGGCCTCGCGCATGCCGTCGCCTGCCTCCAGGTGGCGGTGGATGTTTTCCACCACCACGATCGCATCGTCGACCACAAACCCCACGGCCACCACGATTGCCACCAGCGTCAGGTTGTTCAGGCTGAAGCCCATCACGTACATCAAGGCGAAACTGGCGATCAGTGAAACCCCCAGTACTGCCGACACGATCAGGGTTGCCGACAGTTGGCGCAGGAACAGCGCCATCACCGCCACCACCAGCATGATCGCGATCAGCAGGGTGATTTCCACTTCATGCAGCGAAGCGCGGATAGTTTGCGTGCGGTCAATCAGTGTCTTGACCTGCACCGAAGCCGGGAGCATCGCTTCCAGGCCCGGAAGCGCCGCTTGAATGCGGTCCACGGTCTCGACAATGTTGGCCCCCGGTTGGCGGAATATCACCAGGTTGACGCCCGGTTGGGTGCCCGCCCAAGCCTGGACGTAGGCATCTTCCGAGCCGTTGACGACTTTGGCGACATCCCTGAGATGGACCGGTGCGCCATCCTTGTAGGAAACGATCAGTTGGTTGTATTCCTCAGGATGGAACAACTGGTCGTTGGTGGACAGGGTCGAGATGCTCGACTCCCCATACAGCGCACCTTTGGCCAGGTTGAGGCTGGTCTGCTGGATCGCCAGGCGAATATCGGCGAGGGTCAGGCCAATGGCGGCGAGTTTGTCTGCCGAGACCTGGACACGAATCGCCGGACGTTGCTGGCCGGTAATCACGACCTGGCCGACACCGTCGATCTGACTGATCTGACGGGACAACAGGGTTTCCACCAGGTCGCTGAGCTCCGGGCCGGGCATCAGGGACGAGTTGACGCTGAGGATCAGTACCGGGCTGTCGGCCGGATTGACCTTGCGCCAGGTCGGCAGGTTCGGCATGTCCTTGGGCAGTTTGCCTGCCGCGGTGTTGATCGCTGCCTGGACCTCCTGGGCGGCGGTATCGATGCTCTTGTCGAGGGTGAATTGCAGGGTCAGGTTGGTTGAGCCCAGGGCGCTGCTCGAGGTCATTTGCGTCACGCCGGGAATGGCGCTGAACTGCACTTCAAGGGGTGTGGCCACCGATGAGGCCATGGTTTCCGGGCTGGCCCCCGGCAGTTGCGCGGCCACCTGTATCGTCGGAAATTCTGCTTGCGGAAGCGGCGCGATGGACAGGCGCGGGAAGGCAATCGCCCCCAGCAGCACCAGGGAAAACGTCAGCAGAATCGTCGCCACAGGGTGATCGATGCACCAGGCGGATACCGAACCGTGGCCTTTCATGGCGCCGACTCCGATTTTACGACCTGCGGCGGGTCGGTGAGTACTTGCACGGTAGCACCGGGCTTGAGCCGCGACTGGCCGTCACTGACCAGCACGTCACCGGGTTTCACCCCTTTGATGATGCTCTGACCGCTACTTTGATGAACCATCTGCACCGGTACGGTTTCGACCTTGTTGCCATTCACCCGATAGACGAAGTGCTGATCGAGGCCACGCTGCACGACGGTGGGCGGTACGACCAGCGCATCTTTATCCAGCGCTGTCTGGATCTTTACCGTCACCAGCAGGCCGGGCCAGAGTTTTTGCCCGGGATTATCGAATTCGGCCTTGGCGCGGATGGTGCCGGTGTTGGCGTTGATCTGGTTGTCGATCAGGGTCAAGTGGCCTTCGCCCAGCAGGTTGCCGGTTTCACCGTCGGTGTCGGCACCGATGTAGGCCTTGACCTTGGCATGTTGTGGATCGTTGATCAGGCCTTGCAGGGTCGGCAGCATTTGCTGCGGCAGGGA
This sequence comes from Pseudomonas sp. PSB11, assembly GCF_014596605.1. Lineage (NCBI taxonomy): Bacteria > Pseudomonadati > Pseudomonadota > Gammaproteobacteria > Pseudomonadales > Pseudomonadaceae > Pseudomonas > Pseudomonas sp. PSB11. Next base: position 149,278 of record NZ_NOIO01000006.1, on the reverse strand, counting down.
GAATTCCACGGCGATAGGGTCGATCTGGGTCACCGTGAACAGTCCCTGGGTGTCCGTCATGCGCAGGAAGTTGCCTTCATCCACCGTACGAATACCGACGCGACCGCTGACCGGGGAGCGAATCTGTGTGTACGACAATTGCACCTGAGCTGCGTCAATCGAAGCCTGGTTGCCTTGGGCCGTGGCCTTTAGCTGGTTGACCAGCGCTTGTTGCTGGTCGTAGGTCTGTTTGGACACCCCGTCGTCGACGCTCAACAGTTTGTAGCGCTTGAGGTTGACCTGGGCCACTTGCAGTTGCGCCTGGCTTTCGCCCAGTTGCGCCCTGGCCTGGTCCAGGCCGGCGCGGATCGATCGGTCGTCGATCGTGGCCAGCAGGTCGCCCTTGCTCACCAATTGGCCTTCCTTGACCAGGATCCTGGTGAGGATGCCATCGATTTGCGGACGAACTACCACGCTGTGCAGCGATAACACTGAACCGATGCCGCTGACGTAGCGGGGGACGTCTTTTTCGACCACGTTGACCACGCGCACCGGGATGGCGGTCGGTGCCGCCACCCGGGCTGCGGAGGGTTTGCCCAGGTACCACGCACCCAGCGCTGCCAGCACGATCAGAAAGGCTGCAATAACAACGGTTTTTTTCTGAGTTCGCATGCGAGAGGGGCGCCGGGTCGGAAAGTGGAAGTGTGCGCAGCTTTGTCTATCTACGTTATATCCCTGTGACCCGGTCAGGAAAGTGACTGCTGACTGACAGCGGCGTCAGTTTGGCCGTATGGAGTCCCACTCGGTCACGTAGGCTGTTTTGCTTTTCTTGTTGTAGAGGCACAGTTCAGTGCCTTGTCGGCCTTTCATGTGCTTTTGCGGGTACTGGCCTTGCAGCAGCAGGGCGGTATAGCCGACCCGATCATCGAACTGCGCGGCGTTGCCGACGGGTTTGGCATTGGCAAGACCGCTGGCCTTGGTGCAGCTGGCGAGTACGGCTTTGTCGAAGGCGGCCCACGCGTCGGGGCTGGAGGCCTGGGCCTGGGCGGCGAGGGCCGCGAGGCAAACGAAGGTGAGGGTGACGGCTTTCATGGTTCGGGAATCCTTGGGCGGGTGTGGGCCAAGGCCTGAGTATGCCTGAAGGTCTCGGTCAAACCGGCACTGGTTCCCGGCGGACTACATGCATCCCAGCCCTTTCATACAACTGCTGTGCGCGAACGTTGTCTTCCAGCACTTTCAAATCGACATACCCTTCGCGCCGCCGTTGAAACACCTTGAAGGCATTGAGCAGCAACGCTCGCCCCAAGCCGCGGCCTTGCGCCCGCGGATGCACCACCAGATCCTTGATGTAGGCGCTGGTCCAGCACTGACATACACCCGCGATACCCTGGGCATCCAGGGCGATGAAGCACAAGGCCGGATCATATTCAGGATCGGATTCAAATCGTTGTTGCCATTCGTCCAGGGCCGGGACGCGGCCGCCTCCCTGGGAGTAACCCAATTCCAGCAAGTCGTGAACCTCTTCTGCCTGTTCAGGTCGGTAGCCGGTCAGGACGATCCCCTCAGGCCAGGCGGGGGCGGGCACGGCTCGCGTGAGGCTGCGCCGCATGAGATAGCAGAAATGCTCGTTCAAGACTCAACAACCTTGTTCGGCCACAGCTTTGGCCGCGTCGATCAGGCATTTGGTCAGCTCCGGCGAAGAGAATTTGGTCAGCACCGCATTGGCCCCCGCAAGCCGCGCCTTTTCGCTGTTCATTGCACTGTCCAGGGAGGTATGCAGCAGCACGTAAAGGTGCGCAAAGTCCGGGGTTTCACGCAGGGTACGGGTGAGGGCGTAGCCATCCATTTCGGACATTTCGATGTCCGAGACGATCAGGTTGATCTGCTGGGCGGTGCCTTGCAGGTCCAGCAGGCAGTCGATGGCTTCCCTGGCGCTGCGGGCCGTATGGCATTGCAGGCCCAGGTTGCGCAAGGTGTGCACCGATTGCTGCAGCGCCACCTGGCTGTCGTCGACTACCAGGATACGAGCGCTGCCCAGTATTTCTGCGTCTTCCATGCTTAGCTCGGTGGGCGCCATGTCGATGGGGACCGGGGCGATGCCATGGATGACCTTCTCGATGTCCAGCACTTGCACCAGGGTGCCATCGACCGAAGTGACGCCGGTGATGTACGAGCGCGAACCACCAGAACCAAAAGGGGGTGGACGGATGTCGGTGGTCAGGCAATGAACGATCTTGCTCACCGCCTGTACATGCAAGCCTTGCTTGGAGCGGCTGACGTCAGTGACGATCAGGCACCCACCGTCAGGGTCTTCCAGCGGACGCTCACCGATGGCGCGGCTGAGGTCGATTACCGACAACGAGGTGCCGCGCAGGGTGGCGATGCCTTTGACGTGGGGATGCGATTCGGGGAGTTTGGTCAGTGGGGGGCAAGGGATGATTTCACTGACTTTGAGCAGGTTGATCGCCATCAGCTTGCCGCTGCGCAAGGTAAACAGCAGAAGCGAAAGTGAATCTGCGCGGGCTTTGGTGGAGGACATAAAAACCTTCTGTGGAAAAAGGTGGTGAGGCGATCAGTGGATCACCCACGGCTATCGATGCCAGGTTATCGACTTGTGGGGAGCAGGCTTTAGGAAAAATCCCCTGGGCCGGTTGAGACACTTGCAAACTGAAACAAAAAAGCCCCGCCTCTTTAAAAGAGCGCGGGGCCTTCTGTTACATCGAGGCGGGCAGAGTAGAACCTACTCGTCGTCGCCCATCTGCGATTGCAGGTAGTTCTCGATTCCGATCTTGTCGATCAGGCCAAGTTGGGTTTCCAGCCAGTCGATATGTTCTTCTTCGGATTCAAGGATATCTTCAAGCAATTCACGGCTGCCGAAATCGCCCGCTGTTTCGCAATGGGCGATGGCCGCTTTCAGATCGGCATGGCCAGTCTTCTCGATACGCAGGTCACACTCGAGCATCTCCTGGGTGTGCTCGCCGATTTGCAGCTTGCCCAGGTCCTGGACGTTCGGCAGGCCTTCAAGGAACAGGATGCGCTTGATCAGCTTGTCCGCGTGCTTCATCTCGTCAATGGATTCGTGGTACTCGTGCTTGCCGAGCTTGTTCAGGCCCCAATCTTCGTACATGCGTGCATGCAGGAAGTATTGATTGATCGCGACCAGTTCATTGGCAAGGATCTTGTTGAGATGCTGGATGACTGTAACGTCGCCTTTCATGATGGGGTCCTGCCCTGTATTAGCTGTCTATAAGGCAGAGTTTGAGCCGCACAACTAAGAGTGTCAAACCTAAGTTATTGAATCATATATAAAAATTAATCGGAATAAGAATGTTTGTGTTCTGCGTCTAGAGCCTAAGCAGTTGATTTGCAGACATAAAAAAACCGGACATGAGTCCGGTTCTTTGAAATGCGGGATTTATGCGGCAGTAAATTCAACTGGAAACGGGATCGCAGCCTGGGCCGTTTGCAACTTGGTCAGGGTCTCGCGGACCACTTCCTTGGCAAGGCAGGCACATTTGCCGCATTGACTGGCAACGCCGGTGGCTTGGCGCACTTCCTTGTAGCTGCAGCATCCTTCATAGATCGCGTCGCGGATTTGGCCGTCGGTGACGCCAGTGCAGAGGCAAACATACATAAGTGAAGACCGTCGCTTGTTGATGTCTCGAATGCGATGGATCTTAATGTTAACGAGAATGATTGTCAAAGTGCTTTGAGAACACTTTTTGCCAGGTCTGACGAACGGTTGATCCGTAGGAGGCTGCCAACCGGATGACCCTTCGTCCTTTTTTACGCTCAGGGGAGAAACCGTTACGGACAGGCCAAAAACGCGGTGTATGATGGCCGGTCTTTTCGAAACGGGTTTGTGTCACAGGGCTGTCGCCTGAGGGTGGCAGGCTGATGCAAACCTTGTTCTTAACGCTTCTACACCAGGAGATATCCAATGAGCGTACTCGTAGGCAAACAAGCCCCTGACTTCACCGTACCGGCCGTACTCGGCAATGGCGAAATCGTAGACAGCTTCACCCTGTCGTCGGCCATCAAAGGCAAATACGGCCTGGTGTTCTTCTACCCGCTGGACTTCACCTTCGTTTGCCCGTCGGAGCTGATCGCTCTGGACAACCGCATGTCCGAGTTCAAGGCGCGCAACGTTGAAGTGGTCGCTGTGTCGATCGACTCGCACTTCACCCACAACGCATGGCGCAACACCCCGGTTAACGACGGCGGTATCGGCGCGGTTCGTTACACCATGGCTGCCGACATCAAGCAGGAAGTCATGAAGGCCTACGACGTTCAGTCCGCTGACGGCGTGGCATTCCGTGGCGCATTCCTGATCGACGACAAAGGCGTTGTCCGCTCGCAGATCATCAACGACCTGCCGCTGGGCCGTAACATGGAAGAGCTGCTGCGTCTGGTCGACGCCTTGCAATTCCACGAAGAGCACGGTGAAGTTTGCCCTGCCAACTGGAAAAAAGGCGATAAAGGCATGAACGCTTCGCCAGAAGGCGTTGCGGCTTACCTGACCGAGCACGCTGCTGCGCTGTAAGGCACAGGCTCCAGGTACAAAAAAACCGGCCCTTGAGGCCGGTTTTTTTATGGGTGGAGTAAACGCAAGCCCCCTGTAGGAGCGAGCATGCTCCGGGCGGCGCTCCGACGATGGACTCAAGAACACCGAGGGAATCCAGACTGCCCGCGTTATCGTTCACGACCATCGCGAGCAAGCTCGGCTCCTACAAAGAGCAAAGGGCAGAAAATCTTCAATCAATCGTCGAAATCTTCCCAGCCACCCATTTGTTTCCAGCGGTTGACGATGCCGCAGAACAGCTCGGCAGTCTTCTCGGTGTCATAGCGGGCCGAATGCGCCTCGCGGCCGTCGAAGTCGATATCGGCGGCCTGACAGGCCTTGGCCAGCACGGTTTGACCGTAAGCCAGGCCCGCGAGCGTCGCGGTATCGAAACTGGAGAATGGATGAAACGGGTTACGCTTCATGTCCAGGCGCGCAACCGCGGCATTGAGGAAGCCCAGGTCGAAGCTGCTGTTGTGCCCAACCAGGATCGCCCGTTTGCAGCCGTTGGCCTTGAGTGCCTTGCGCACGCCGCGGAAGATATCGTTCAGCGCCGCTTCTTCACTCACGGCCATGCGCAGCGGGTGATCGAGCTTGATCCCGGTAAACTCCAGGGCTGCCGCTTCGATGTTCGCACCTTCAAAAGGCTCGACCCTGAAGAAGTAGGTGTGATCGGGGTACACAAAACCCTTTTCATCCATGGCGATCGTGGTTGCAGCAATTTCCAGCAGGGCGTCGGTGGCCGAGTTGAAGCCACCGGTTTCTACGTCGACGACAACCGGCAGGTAGCCACGGAACCTGGCGGCCATTGGATGACGGGAACCGCCACCACCGCCTTGACCTTCCTGTTCGTCGTCGAAATGGTCTTCACTCACGCGTGTTCCTCCAGCAGGCGCCAGCGCAGTTTTTCACCGGCGCGCAGCGGGATAACGGTCAGCTCGCCAAACGGCAGGCTGGTTGGGGCGGTCCATTCTTCGCGGACCAGGGTAATGCGATCGGTGTTGGCCGGCAGACCATAGAAACGCGGGCCGTTGAGGCTGGCGAAGGCTTCGAGCTTGTCCAGCGCGTTGCGCTGTTCGAAGGCCTCGGCGTACATCTCGATCGCCGCATAGGCGGTGTAGCAGCCGGCGCAGCCGCAAGCGGCCTCTTTGGCGTGCTGGGCGTGGGGTGCCGAATCGGTGCCGAGGAAGAACTTTTCGCTGCCGCTGGTGGCGGCGTCGAGCAGGGCTTCCTGATGCGTATTGCGCTTGAGGATCGGCAAGCAATAGAAGTGCGGCCGAATCCCGCCCACCAGCATGTGGTTACGGTTGTACAGCAAATGATGCGCAGTGATGGTCGCGCCCACGTTGGCTGACGCCGAGTTGACGAACTGCACGGCGTCGGCGGTGGTGATGTGTTCGAACACCACCTTGAGCGTCGGGAAACGCTCGACCACACGACGCATGTGCTCATCGATGAAGATTTTTTCGCGGTCGAACACGTCGACATCGCCACGGGTGACTTCACCGTGGATCAACAAAGGCATCCCGACTTCGGCCATGGCCTCGAGTGCAGGGAAGATCTTGTCGATGCTGGTGACGCCCGAGTCCGAGTTGGTGGTCGCGCCGGCCGGATACAGCTTGGCGGCGTGAACGAAACCGGTGGCCTTGGCCTCGCGAATTTCTTCAGGCTGGGTGCGGTCGGTGAGGTACAGGACCATCAGCGGTTCAAACGGGCTGCCGGCCGGACGGGCAGCGAGAATCCGCTGGCGATAGCCGTCGGCTTCAGCCGCATTGCGCACCGGTGGTACCAGGTTGGGCATGATGATGGCGCGGCCAAAGGTGCGCGCGACATCCGCGACGGTATTGGTCAACACGGCACCATCGCGAAGATGAATATGCCAGTCGTCGGGACGCAGCAGGGTCAGGCGGTCGGACATGAGGGGATTCCAGGCGGGTCAAACTCAAGGGAATGCTACCGGAAAAGACTCTTGCAGGCACCCGCTATCAAGTTTTACGGGAAGCTTCCGATATCCAACAGGTATGCCGTAAACATCTGTGTGTCGGTCTTTTTGTCGTAGAAGCCAGTGGAGCCTCCCGTGCGCCAGCGTTATTTAGCCTTGCTCAGTGTGTTTGCCAGCCTTCCCGCAATGGCACTCACTTTCCAGACTCGCCTGGAGAGCATTGAGTGGACGGTCGAAGGCGACAAGTTCGAGTGCCGGCTGACGCAGCCGATCACTGATTTCGGCTCGGGCCAGTTCGTGCGCCGCGCTGGCGAGCAGGCGATATTTCGTTTGAATGCGTACAACGCAATGATAGGCGGTGGTTCTGCCACTTTGTTGGCCGCTGCTGCGCCTTGGCAGCCAGGACGTGGTGATATCAATCTGGGCACGGTACGGATCGGCAGCGGCAATGTCCTGTTCAACAGCTCGCAGGCCCAGGCCGGACGCTTGATCAGCGGCCTGATGGACGGACGCAGTCCCGTGGTCCGGCACTCTTCAGGCGATGGCCGGGTATCGGAGGTGCGTTTGTTGCCGGTCAGGTTCAACAAGGCATTTGTCGATTATCAGGGTTGCGTGGCCAAGTTGCTGCCGCAGAACTTCGATCAGGTGAAGCAATCCCAGATCGGTTTCCCCGGTGGCGGCATCGATCTGGACGGGCCCGCCAAGGCCAGGCTGCAAGTGATGCTCGAATACATGAAAGCCGATCCAACGGTTAATCGCATCGAACTCGATGGCCACTCCGATAACAGCGGCAATCGCCTGACCAACCGTGACCTGTCACGTCGCCGGGCGCTGGCGGTCATGGAGTTCTTCAAGGCCAACGGCATTCAGGAATCGCAAATAACTCTGCGTTTCCATGGCGAGCGCTACCCCCTGGCTCCCAATACCAGCAACGTTAACCGCGCGAAAAACCGTCGGGTCGCGATACGCCTGGAGCGTGGAGCCCCCGTGGAGCAAGTGGCTCCCCAAGCGACAAAGCCCGCTGCTTCGGCAACTTCCTGACTCTTCGGTCATCGTCGCGCTCTCGACATAATCTGTCGCTTCGTCGTCATAAGCTGTCGCGCCACTGTAAATTATTCTGTATGGGCGGTAGACTTGACGGCTTTCCGTAGAACCCCGTGGAGTGATGGCATGGCGGACGTAAACAAGGTCGTTCTGGCGTATTCCGGCGGCCTGGACACTTCGGTGATCCTCAAGTGGCTGCAGGATACTTATAACTGTGAAGTGGTGACCTTCACCGCTGACCTGGGTCAGGGCGAAGAGGTCGAACCTGCACGTGCCAAGGCTCAAGCCATGGGCGTGAAAGAGATCTACATCGACGACTTGCGCGAAGAGTTCGTGCGCGATTTCGTTTTCCCGATGTTCCGCGCCAACACCGTTTACGAAGGCGAGTACCTGCTGGGTACTTCCATCGCTCGTCCGTTGATCGCCAAACGCCTGATCGAAATCGCCAACGAAACCGGTGCTGACGCCATTTCCCACGGCGCCACCGGCAAAGGCAACGACCAGGTTCGTTTCGAACTGGGCGCCTATGCCCTGAAACCAGGTGTGAAAGTGATCGCTCCATGGCGCGAGTGGGACCTGCTGTCCCGCGAGAAGCTGATGGACTACGCCGAAAAGCACGCTATCCCGATCGAGCGTCACGGCAAGAAAAAATCCCCGTACTCGATGGATGCCAACCTGCTGCACATCTCTTATGAAGGCGGCGTGCTGGAAGACACCTGGACCGAGCACGAAGAAGACATGTGGCGTTGGACCGTCTCCCCGGAGAAAGCGCCCGACAAACCGCAGTACCTGGAACTGACCTACCGCAACGGCGATATCGTGGCACTGGACGGCGTCGAAATGACTCCGGCCACCGTGTTGGCGACCCTGAACCGTATCGGTGGCGAGCACGGTATCGGCCGCCTGGACATCGTCGAGAACCGTTACGTGGGCATGAAGTCCCGTGGCTGCTACGAAACCCCTGGCGGCACCATTATGCTGCGTGCCCACCGTGCGATCGAATCGATCACTCTGGACCGCGAAGTGGCTCACCTCAAAGACGAGCTGATGCCCAAGTACGCCAGCCTGATCTACACCGGTTACTGGTGGAGCCCTGAGCGTCTGATGCTGCAACAGATGATCGATGCCTCCCAGGCCCACGTGAATGGTGTGGTTCGCCTGAAGCTGTACAAAGGCAACGTGATTGTCACCGGTCGCAAGTCCGATGAGTCGCTGTTCGACGCCAACATTGCCACTTTCGAAGAAGATGGCGGCGCTTACAACCAGGCCGACGCAGCGGGCTTCATCAAGCTCAACGCCTTGCGCATGCGCATCGCGGCGAACAAAGGTCGCAAGCTGTTCTAAGACCTTTGATGTAATGGAATGTGTGGCCCGGTCATCGACGGGGCCGCACATTTGAAAAGTGGGTGCCTGCCGGCATCAACATACTTGCGGCTTTTTGCTTTTCCCTCGCTCATCCTTCCCTTCGGATTGATCGTCAAACGCCACGGGCTGTCGTGCGTCGCTTGGCAACTGTCGATCAATGACCCTCAAACCCTGTGAATTCAAATTGTAGGCAGCACAGAATGTTGTGCGGCAGGATCTCTTTGCGTGTTTTGCAGGGCTTTCCGCGCTTTCCTTCAGTATTGAATCTGATGCGTTACAGGTGAGGAATACGACTGCACGTGCAGTTTTTCCCGGTTCGTTGTGAAGGCTCTCTATCAAGTGGCTGAACTCGGCGTTGCTTGTCATCGCGCGTGCATCAACGACATACAGGTCCCTCAACCGTTCAGGTAGGCGTAGGCGGTGTAGCGCCGACAGGGCAACGCCAGGGACCGATTTCGAGGGTGGGTCTTTTGCCCTGGAAGGACGGCTAGTGGATTGGCCGCCACTGCCTGATGTCCTGCCTGCAGACTTTCTACTCTTCCCGTTTTCGAGTTGCTCGGCACCGTCCATGAATTTTATGAAATGTTTTCCCTTCTCAAAGTCGGAGGGGGCATACAGCGATCGATAGTTGAAGTTGAGCGTTGCGAAGAATAGCAACAGCAGATAAAAGGGAAAACTGATCAGGAACCAGATGTAGACGTCTCTATCCTCGTCATCAAGGAACGGCAAGGTAACGGCCGCTGATGTTTCCGACAGAGTTGCAAATATTGCAATTACTGTCATGGGGTTGCTTATACTTTTTTTGAGCTTATCCATTTTTATCCTCGTTCTGTTGTTTGGCGTGGTGTTTGTTTTTAATTTAATGCATTCAACTGATCTTGGGCATCTCGGGTTTTCTATTTTTCAAGTAATTTAATTTCAGGCCGGCACGCTAGCTGTTTATTGTTTCCGTCAGGGCGACGATGTGTTTGTTTTTGCTGTAAGTGCGAGTGTATAAGTTATGTGTGATATTTTTTTGAGGGAGAGGGTATCGGATAACCTTAGTTACCTTTGAGTGTGTGGTGTCGGTCGATACATGTCTATTCGCTGTCTGGAATTTAAACTGCCCAGGTTATTTTGTTGCAGGTCGATACAAAAAAATAATCTCAATAGGAAAGTCAAGTCCTCAATTAAAGTTTTCGATCTTGGGGTTCTTGGGTTTTTTTGTAGGAAAAATCTCTAATTTCTGTAGGGAATGTCTCTGGGTGCGAGTGGCCGGGGGGAGCGACATGCCAGGGAGGAAACGACTAGGCTATTGTGCGGGCTCTAAAAAATCGAATAGTGAAATTGGACTTGCCCATGAATAAAGTGCTGATTGTGGATGATCACCCCGTCATTCGTCTTGCGGTACGAATGCTGATGGAGCGTCATGGCTACGAAGTCATTGCAGAAACAGATAATGGTGTGGATGCATTGCAACTAGCCCGAGAATACATGCCGGACATTGTCATACTGGATATTGGAATACCGAAACTGGATGGACTGGAAGTTATTGCGAGACTGACATCGGCTGCGATGCCGATGAAAGTGCTGATACTGACCTCTCAGTCACCTGGACATTTTTCCATGCGCTGCATGCAGTCCGGCGCCGCCGGGTATGTGTGCAAACAGCAGGATCTCACGGAGTTGCTCAGTGCAATAAAGGCGGTCTTGTCAGGCTACAGTTACTTCCCTAATCAAGCGTTGCATACTGTGCGTGCCAGTCTTGGCAACGCCAGTGAAGCCGATATGGTGGATCGTCTTTCAGGGCGGGAAATGATGGTGTTGCAGCAGTTGGCCCGGGGCAAGACCAATAAAGAGATTGCTGATGGGATGTTTCTCAGCAACAAGACCGTCAGTACCTACAAGACCCGACTGTTGTTGAAACTCAATGCGCGCTCGCTGGTCGATCTGATCGAGCTCGCCCAGCGTAACGGCCTGGCATGATGTGCCCGGCGTTGACGAAGCGCGACAGGCGAGCTTTGATCGCGACTCGACACTTAGTAAAAAGCCTCCGTTTCGGGAGGCTTTTAGGTTTTACAAGTCAAAATCGTAATCGGCCAATTGCTTTTGCAGTCGGCGCTCCTCCAGCAGGTTGTCGATGGTCCGACGCTTGCTCAGATTGGTTTTCGCTACTTCAACCACCGGCTCGGCATCATCAGCCTCTGCGGCGGTAAAGTCCTCATCCACGTCCAATTGTTCTTTGCCAGTGCTCATTTAGTTACTCCAGGCGAAGAAGGCCTTTGGGGCCCCTTATATCGACAATCTTGCGACGGGTAAAAAAGATTTTTTCAATCGATAAATCGAAAAACCCAATAGCAGCTCAATCGTCCGACGTCTTGTGCTTGTATTCGCACAAGTCTTCGATCCGGCAACTGCCGCAGCGAGGCTTGCGGGCAAGGCAGACGTAACGTCCGTGAAGGATCAGCCAGTGATGGGAGTCGAGCAGGTATTCCTTGGGCACAAACTTCATCAATTTTTTCTCGACCTCGACCACATTCTTGCCAGGTGCGATGCCGGTGCGGTTGCTGACCCGAAAAATGTGGGTGTCCACGGCCATCGTCAATTGGCGAAATGCAGTATTGAGCACCACGTTGGCGGTCTTGCGGCCGACGCCAGGCAAGGCTTCGAGTTCCTCACGGGTCTGCGGCACTTCCCCTCCATGACGCTCAATCAGCAGCCGGCAGGTCTCGATCACGTTTTTAGCCTTGCTGTTGTACAGGCCGATGGTCTTGATGTATTCCGACAATCCTTCCACGCCCAGGGCATAAATCGCCGCCGGGGTATTGGCAACCGGAAACAGTTTTGCCGTGGCCTTGTTGACGCCGACATCGGTTGATTGCGCCGAAAGAATCACCGCAATCAGCAACTCAAAGGGTGAGGAATAGGCCAGTTCGGTCTTCGGTTCCGGATTGTCTTCATGCAGCCGGCGGAATATTTCCAGACGTTTTGCGGCGTTCATGTGCGGTGCGTTTCCTCGAAGGCGATCAGTGTGAGGGTGGGGGGTGATGCCAGGCTTGCCACGCGGCGATGAGCAACCCGAGCAGTATGAAACCGCCAGGGGCCAGCGTGGCCAGTCGCAAGCCACCGGCAGCGGTCAGCAACCAGCCCTGCCAATCCGCGTGCGTTGTACCCGCCAGCCACGGCAGATGATTGCCGAGGGTCCCGTAGCCAATGAGTTCGCGCAGCAGGCCAAGGGACACCATCAATGCGCCGAACAGGCCACAGAGGCGCCAGCGTTGGCGCCAGGGGGCCTGGAAGAAGTCGCTGCGCTCCAGCACGACGCATTGCAAGGCGATCAACCCGGCATAAATCCCGGCATGCTGATGCCATGGCAGCGACCAGGCCTGCGCGCCGAGTTCTGCGCAACTGGTCAACGTTGCGGCAAGCAGTACGCTGGCCGGCAAATGGGTCGCCGGGAGCAGGCGCGAGCGCAAGGTGTTCATGCAGAGGCCAAAGGCACTGCTCACCCCCATGAACATCAGCCACAGGCCCAGGGCATTCACCAGTGAGCCGGTGGCGCCAATCAGTGGCACGAGCATCAAGGTGTTCTGCAACCGCAACGATTCATTCATCTGAGGGGCTCCCAAGCAGTGAGGCTCGGTGCTCATCGAAATAGCGTAATGCGTCATGGATGGCGTGGATCACCGCTCTTGAGGTGATCGTGGCTCCCGCGATCTGGTCGAATTGCCCCTGGTCTTTTTTCAAGGCCCATCCGTTGTCGCCCGGATCGGTTCGCGACCTGCCGGAAAAGCCTTCGAGCCAGGCGTTCGGCCAGTCGGCGATCCGTGCGCCGAGCCCCGGGGTTTCCGTCTGCCGCAGAGTTTTAACCCCCAGCAATCTACCGTTGCGATCGATGGCGATCAGCAAATCGATGGCGCCCGCGTAGCCCAGGGTCTGGCTGCGCAGCAGCACGGCATAGGCTCGGCCGGCCTTGGTCGCACGGTAACCCGCCAGCAGTGTGCTATTGGCCAACGTAGCGTTTTCGAGGCTGAGCGGTTGTTCCAGCGGTTGATTGTCATAGCCGTCGGGCGGCAGCAGGTCCAGCAGGTTGCGACTGTCGATCAGGCGCTGTTCAGTCGCGATCCGCGGTGCGCTGGCGTGCTGCACGAGATACGTCAGGCCTGCCCCGAGGGAGGCCAGTAATGCAAGGATGGCGGCGCTCGACGCTCGGCTCATGGTGCGTGCAGCTCTTGCCTGGCCGCGACAAGCCGCTCCAGCGCCGGTACACAGAGGTTCATCAACAGCACGGCAAAGGCCACGCCGTCCGGGTAGCCGCCCCAGGTGCGAATAAGGTAGGTCAGCAAGCCCACGCCTGCACCGAACAGCAGTCGCGCACCCGGGCTTTTTGCGCCGGACACCGGTTCAGTGACGATGAAGAAAGCGCCGAGCATGCTGGCACCGGTGAGCAGATGAAACAGCGGTGATCCGTGGGAGTCTGAGCCCGAACCGTTCCAGCACAACAGGCTGATGACAAACAGGCTGGCGAGCATGCCAACCGGTGCATGCCAGCTGAACACGCGGCGTTGCAACAAGAACGCGCCACCGGCGAGAAAGGCCAGATTGACCCACTCCACGCCGTGGCCACCGAACTGACCAAAGGCCGGATTCGCCGCGAACAGTTCATCCATGGTCAGGCTTTTGTTGATCCGCAGGCTGTCCAGTGCCGTGGCCCGGACCCAGGCGTCCGGGCTTTGGCCTGCGCCGAACACTTGCTGCACGCCACCCCACAAGTCCATGCCGTGGGAGGCTGGCCAATGGGTCATCTGCTGTGGAAAGGTCACCATTACCAGGGCGAAACCCAACATTGCCGGGTTGAACGGGTTGCTGCCGACCCCGCCATACAGGTGCTTGCCCAGCAACATCGCAAACGTCGCCGCACTGACCGTCAGCCACCAGGGACAATAGGGCGGCAAGGCCAAGGCCAGTAGCGTGGCACTGACCAGGGCGCTGCCATCGCTCAAGGTCGGCTTGAGCGCGCGCTTGCGCACTCGCAGCACCGCCGCTTCAAAGGCTAAGGCACTGACACCAGCGAGCATCAAGTTGATCAACACCCCCCAGCCATAGAACCAGAACAACGCCAACACCCCTGGCAGCGTCGCCAGCAGAACCAGTTTCATCGCCTGCTGCAGGCGTTCGTCCACCGATTCAAGGGGCGGCATGTGCATCCACCTGGCGTTCGGCTTCGCTCAGGGCTCGCTCCAGGGCTTCGATCTGCTCGACGGGAGCAGCACTCGCCTGGGCTTTCTTCAGTTCGGCACGACGCATGGCCAGCTGGATTTTCGCGCGTTTCAGGTCGGCGTCCTTCGCCGCAGCGGCGACAGGCGCCACGGCCGGCGGCGCAACGCGTTCCAGTTGGGCCAAGGCGTGCTCGGCGGCTTCGAACTGCTGTTGCAACACAATCAGCTGCGATTGCTGTTCGAAGGTCGGCGGATGACCGAAGGCCTTGAGCGACTTGTTCAGCTGCGCCCGGCTCATCGCCAGGTCGACCTTGGCTTTTTTCAAGGCCGCATCGGCGTTCGCGGCCTTCTGCGCGCGCACGCGTTCAAGGGCTGCCTGCACCGGGTCGAGCGGCACTTCACTGGGTTGGACGGCCCGTTGCGCACGGGCTTCTCGCTCGGCAATTTTTTGATGCTCTTCACGTTGCAAACGGGCGTTGCGCTGCTCGAAACGGCGCCGTGCATGATTGCGCTTGGCGGTTCGCGCCCGTTGTTCTTCCAGGCTGAAGGCCAGGCCACCGACAATCGGCAGCACGCCGCTCAAGGGCAGCGGATGCATTTCGATGCAGTCCACCGGGCATGGCGCCACGCACAGGTCGCAACCGGTACATTCATCGATGATGACTGTGTGCATCAACTTGGCCGCGCCGACGATGGCGTCAACCGGACAGGCCTGAATGCATTTCGTACAACCAATGCACTCCGCTTCACGAATATAGGCGATCTGCGCCGCAGCCGTGCCGCGAGTGGCGTCCAGTTCCAGCACCGGCACGTTCAACAGCTCGGCCAGGGCAACAATGGTTTCACTGCCGCCAGGCGGGCATTTGTTGATCGGCTCACCGCTGGCGATGCCTGCGGCGTACGGCTTGCATCCGGGGTGGCCACACTTGCCGCATTGGGTCTGCGGCAAGAGGGCGTCGATGCGTTGAATCAGACTCATGTTTTGATTAGCCCGCTGAATCCGAGAAAGGCCACTGCAATCAGGCCGGCGCCGATCAGGTCGATCGGCAGGCCGCGAAAGGGCAGGGGCACATCGTTGTCGAGAGTGCGCTGGCGCAGGTCCTGGAACAGACTCAGTACCAGCCAGAAGCCCAGCCCGGCACCGATGCTCAAGGCTGTGGCATGAAAAAATCCATTGTTCTCCCGGGCGTTGAGCAATGCCACGCCGAGCACCCCGGAATTGCACAGCAGCAACGGCCAAAGACCTTCGAAGGACAGTGTCGAAAACACCCGTGCAAGCAACTTCAACAACGGGCCGATCAGCAGCGCACTCAATGGCAGGAACACGAACAAGTGCAGCGCGGTCAACACCAACGGTACCAGCAGCCATTGATAGATCACATGGCCGAGCACTCCGGTGACCAGCATCAGGCAAGTCGTCGCGATGCCCAGGGCATGCACCTGGCGCCGTTCGCTGCCCAACAGTGGATCAACAGCCAGCGGCCAATGCAAGACGAGGTTGTTGAGCAGGGCGGTGCTGATGAGCGTAAGCAGGGTTTCGGTCATGATAGTGCTTTGTGGTGAGGGGATTTATCCCCGTTCGGCTGCGAAGCAGTCGAAAATCCGAACAACTCGGTCTGCTTGAACGGACGCTGAGGGCAGCTTTGCGGCCCACGGGGATAAATCCCCTCGCCACGGATTTCTTGCTCGCCGAACAGCGTTACGGCGGCTTTTCAACGCAGCGGTCTAAAAAGTTTAGGCATTATCCGGCAAGGTCGGAGGGTGGGCCAGACATGAAAATCCCACAGTCGCGCCAGGCACGACTGTGGGATCGGTTTGCCGCAGTGCCTTACTTGATCCGCTGACCAGGCTTGGCGCCGCTGTCAGGGCTCAGCAGGTAGATTTCTTCACCGCCGGGACCTGCCGCCATCACCATGCCTTCGGAAATTCCGAACTTCATTTTGCGCGGCTTGAGGTTGGCAATCATCATCGTCAGGCGACCATCGAGCTTGGACGGGTCCGGATAAGCGCTCTTGATCCCGGAGAATACGTTGCGCTGCTCGTCACCGATGTCCAGGGTCAGGCGCAACAGCTTGTCCGCGCCTTCCACGTGCTCGGCCTTGACGATCAGGGCGACGCGCAGGTCAACCGCGGCAAAGGTGTCGAACTCGATCTGCGGCGACAACGGATCCTTCGCCAGCTCGCCATTGCCCGTCGGTGTAGCCTCGCCGGTGTCGGTCTGGCTGGCGGTCAGGTCTTCTTTCGAAGCGTCGGTCATGGCCTGCACTTTTACCGGGTCGATACGGGTCATCAGCGGCTTGAACTCGTTCAGCTGATGGTTGGCGAGCAAGGTCGCGTGATCGTTCCAGGTCAGCGGCGCGACGTTGAGGAACGCCTCGGCATCGGCGGCCAGCAACGGCAGCACCGGCTTGAGGAAGATCACCAGTTGACGGAACAGGTTGACGCCGGTGGCGCAGATGGCCTGGACTTCTTCCTGCTTGCCTTCCTGTTTGTTCAGCGACCAAGGTGCCTTGTCGGCGATCCAGGCGTTGGCGCGGTCGGCCAGGCCCATGATCTCGCGCATGGCGCGGGCAAAGTCACGGGCTTCATAGGCGTCGGCAATGCTTGGCGCGGCAGCCAGGAACGCTTCGGTCAGCTCTGGCGCGGCGTTGGTTTCGACCATCACCCCGGCATTGCCCTTGTTGATGAACCCGGCGCAACGGCTGGCGATGTTGACAACTTTGCCGACCAGGTCGGAGTTGACCTTCTGCACGAAGTCTTCGAGGTTCAGGTCCAGGTCGTCGACGCCACGGCTCAGCTTGGCTGCGTAGTAGTAACGCAGGTATTCCGGCGACAGGTGATCCAGGTAGGTCCGGGCCTTGATGAAGGTGCCGCGGGACTTGGACATTTTCTGGCTGTTGACAGTCAGGTAGCCGTGCACGTTGATGCCGGTCGGCTTGCGGTAACCCGCGCCTTCGAGCATCGCTGGCCAGAACAGGGCGTGGAAGTTGACGATGTCCTTGCCGATGAAGTGGTACAGCTCGGCGGTGGAGTCCTTGCCCCAGAACGCGTCGAAGTCCAGTTCCGGCGTGCGGTCGCACAGGTTCTTGAAGCTCGCCATGTAGCCGATGGGTGCGTCCAGCCACACGTAGAAGTACTTGCCCGGCTCATCAGGGATTTCAAAACCGAAGTACGGCGCATCGCGGGAGATGTCCCACTGTTGCAGCCCCGCATCCAGCCATTCGGCGATCTTGTTGGCCACGGCGTCTTGCAGGGTGCCGCTGCGGGTCCAGGTCTGCAGCATTTCCTGGAAGTCCGGCAGCTTGAAGAAGAAGTGCTGGGAATCCTTGAGCACCGGAGTGGCCCCGGAAATTGCCGACTTCGGATCTTTCAGGTCGGTCGGTGCGTAGGTCGCGCCGCACTTTTCGCAGTTGTCGCCGTACTGGTCTTCGGTGCCGCATTTCGGGCAGGTGCCCTTGATGAAGCGGTCGGCCAGGAACATTTTCTTTTCCGGGTCGAAATACTGCGTGATCGAACGCGTGGCGATGTGCCCGGCGTCGCGCAGCTTCAGATAGATCTGGCTCGACAGCTCACGGTTTTCTTCGGCGTGAGTGGAGTGGAAGTTGTCGAAGTCCACCAGGAACTCGGCAAAGTCGGCGCTGTGTTCAGCCTGGACGTTGGCGATCAGTTGTTCCGGGGTGATGCCTTCCTTTTCCGCGCGCAGCATGATCGCCGAACCGTGGGCGTCGTCGGCGCAGACATAGATGCATTGGTTGCCGCGGTGCTTCTGGAAGCGCACCCACATATCGGTCTGGATGTATTCCAGCATGTGGCCAAGATGGATCGAACCATTGGCATAGGGCAGGGCACTGGTGACGAGGATCTTGCGTGGCTCGGACATGGGGCTCGGCTACTTGATGAAACGGAGGTCGGCCACTATAAAGCGCCGGCAAAGATATTTCACCCCTGCAAATCGTTGCCAGGCATGCCGTCCGGAAGACAGAAGGGGTAGGATACCCGCCATCTATTCCCAGTCTTGTTTTCGGAGTTGCCCATGAGCGCCGTCAATCGCGCAGCGGTGGAAGCCGTCCTTCGCCAATACACCGACCCCTATCTGAACCAGGATCCGGTCAGCGCCGGCTGCGTGCGCAACATCGAGATCCAGGGTGAGCACGTCAGCGTGCAGCTGGAACTGGGTTATGCCGCCGGCTTGTTCAAGAGCGGTTGGGCGCAGATGCTGCAAATGGCCATTGAAGGCCTTGACGGGGTCAGCGCCGCCCGCGTCGATATCACCAGCGTGATCGCCGCGCACAAGGCCCAGGCACAGATCCCGGGCCTGGCCAACGTCAAGAACGTCGTGGCCGTGGCATCCGGCAAGGGCGGGGTGGGCAAGTCCACCACCGCCGCCAACCTCGCGCTGGCCCTGGCCCGCGAAGGCGCCAAGGTCGGGATTCTAGACGCGGACATCTACGGTCCGAGCCAGGGCATCATGTTCGGCATCGCCGAAGGTACCCGGCCGCAGATCAAGGATCAGAAGTGGTTCGTGCCGATCCAGTCCCATGGTGTCGAAGTGATGTCCATGGCGTTCCTCACCGATGACAACACGCCGATGGTCTGGCGCGGGCCGATGGTCTCCGGCGCCTTGCTGCAACTGGTGACACAAACCGCGTGGGGCGACCTGGATTACCTGGTCATCGACATGCCGCCAGGCACTGGTGACATCCAGCTGACCCTGGCACAGAAGGTCCCGGTGGCCGGCGCGGTGATCGTGACCACGCCACAGGACCTGGCATTGCTGGACGCACGCAAGGGTGTGGAGATGTTCCGCAAGGTCAACATCCCCGTGCTGGGCGTGGTGGAAAACATGGCCGTGCACATCTGCTCGAACTGCGGGCATGCCGAACATTTGTTCGGCGAGGGGGGCGGTGTGAAGCTGGCCAATCAGTATGGCGTCGAGCTGCTGGCGTCGCTGCCGCTGGCGATGGCTATCCGCGAACAGGCCGATGGCGGCAAGCCAACGGTCATCGCCGAACCGGACAGCCCGATTGCACTGGTTTACCAGGAACTGGCCCGCCATGTCGGTGCGCGGATCGTGTTGCAGGAAGCCGCCACGCCGGCGATGCCGAATATCACCATCAGCGACGATTGATCAGCAGAAGAAACGCGGTCCAAATGTGGGAGCGAGCTGTGGCGAGGGGATTTATCCCCGTTGGGTCGCGCAGCCGCCCCCAAAAAACCGGGTCTGCTTCGCAGCCCAACGGGGATAAATCCCCTCGCCACAGCCGCTCCCACATTGGTTTAGGGGGGCTCTAGATGCGCAACCCGCCATCCAACTCCAGAATCCGACCGGTGTAATAGTCGTTCTCGAAGATGTAGGCCGCCGAATGGGCGATTTCCTCAGGCTTGCCCATGCGCTTGAGCGGAATCCCCGACGTCATCTTCTCCAGTGCTTCAGGTTTCATGCCCAGGGTCATTTCGGTTTCGATGAAGCCCGGTGCAATGCCGGCCACGCGGATGCCATAGCGCGCCAGTTCCTTGGCCCAGGTCACGGTAGCCGCCGCGACACCGGCCTTGGCGGCGGAGTAGTTGGTCTGGCCAACATTGCCAGCGCGGGAAATCGACGAGATATTGATGATCGCGCCGCTGTTGTTGAGCTCGACCATTTTCGCCGCGACTTCACGGGTGCACAGGAATACGCCGGTCAGGTTGACGTCGATGACCGCCTGCCATTGGGCCAGGGTCATCTTGGTCATTTCGCCATCCTTGACCTTGAGCAGCAGACCGTCACGCAGGATCCCGGCATTGTTGATCAGGCCGTGGATAGCGCCAAAGTCGTTGGCGACCTGGGCGACCATATGGCTCACTTGCTCTTCATTGGCGACGTTGCACAGGTAGGCGCGGGCTTCGACGCCCAAGGCCGTGCAGGCAGCGACGGTGTCGTCGAGCTTTTCCTGGTTCAGGTCGACGAGCGCCAGTTTTGCGCCCCTGGCCGCCAAGTACTCGGCCATGGAGCGGCCTAAACCCTGGCAACCGCCCGTGATAATGATTACTTTGTCAGTGAGTTTCATTCGCATGCCCCCGGTGGCAGGTCTGGTTGGTTTGCTTCAGAGTGCCTCTCGATCTGCGCCCGAACTGGCCACGGCTGCACATGAGAACTACCCCGACGGCATGCTGGAACTTTCATCAGCAGCCTGTCCGTTTTTACGACGGATTCTTAATAAGGAGTCATAAATTGAGCGTTGAAGCGGCTAAGCATGCACGAGAATTGCTTCTCAAGGAATACCGGGGAGTGCTCTCCACACACTCCAAGTCAATGCCTGGTTTCCCGTTCGGTTCCGTGGTTCCGTACTGCCTGGACGAGCTCGGCCGGCCGCTGATCCTTATCAGCCGCATCGCCCAGCACACCCACAATCTGCAAAAAGATCCGAAATGCTCACTGTTCGTGGGCGAGCGTGGGGCCGAAGACGTCCAGGCCGTTGGTCGTCTGACCTACCTGGCCGAGGCGCAACAGATCGAAGACGTTGCCGCCATCGAAGCGGCTGCCGAAAGGTACTACCGCTATTTCCCGGATTCGCAGAACTATCATCAGGCCCACGATTTCGACTTCTGGGTGCTCAAGCCGGTGCGCCATCGCTACATTGGCGGGTTTGGCGCGATCCACTGGGTCAACGAGCTGACCCTGGCCAACCCGTTTGCCGGCAAGGCCGAGGCGAGCATGATCGAACACATGAACGCCGATCACGCCAAGGCCATTGCGCATTACGTCGAACTGGCCGGCTTGCCGAAAACTTCGCCGGCGACCCTGGTGGGCATCGACAGCGAAGGCATGCACCTGCTCATCGGCCAGGGGCTGCACTGGCTGCCCTTTCCAGCGCCTTGTAATACGCCGACACAAGTACGCGAAGCCTTGGTTTTCCTGGCTCACGCCGAACATTGGCCGAAAAAGGCAGTGGCCGACGCTTGAATTCACGCAATGGCGACGTCATCTAGGGAAGACTGGCAAGGCATTCTTGCGTTGAGGAACCATTTGATGCGCCCTTTTTTGTTGCTCTTTCTGCTGTTTCCGGTGTTGGAGCTGTTCGTATTCGTCAAGGTGGCAGGGGCGATCGGGTTTTTCCCGGCCCTGCTGCTGATCATTCTCGGCTCGATGTTCGGTGTGTTCGTGTTGCGCGTTGCCGGGTTGGCCACCGCACTGCGTGCCCGTGAAAGCCTGAACCGTGGCGAGTTGCCGGCCCAGACCATGCTTGAAGGCCTGATGTTGGCGTTGGCCGGTGGCTTGTTGATTCTTCCGGGTTTCATCAGCGACGTGATCGGCCTGGTCATGCTGATGCCGGTCAGCCGTCGCCTCCTGGCCAATAAAATGCGCCAGCGTGCCGAAGAGCAAGCGATCCGCCAGCGTGCGTTCGCCGACGACATCCAGCCCCGTGGTGGCCCTGCGCCGCGCGAACCTCTGGGCCGCGAGCCGAACGTGATCGAAGGCGAATTCGAACACCGCGATACCAAGTAACAGCAATATCGACACGGCACCTTCGGGTGCCGTGTTCGTTTTCGGGCGATCACCATAAAAATTTTTCGATCTGCGCCCTTGTAATAAGCTTGTGCGCCCTTATGTAACGGTCACCGCAAGGTTTCTGGTGATCACGCCAGACAGACTTCCGCGGTTCGCTCGACGAACCGCACCCGGCACCGCCGGACTTTGTTAAACCCGCCGGGACTACACCGGCCGATGAAAACCACAATTAGGAGAGATCGACAATGAAGCTTCGTCCTCTGCATGACCGCGTCGTCATCCGTCGCAGCGAAGAAGAAAAGAAAACCGCTGGCGGTATCGTCCTGCCAGGTTCGGCTGCTGAAAAAGCCAACAGCGGCGAAATCCTCGCTGTCGGCACCGGCCGCGTACTGGAAAACGGTGAAGTGCGTGCACTGTCCGTGAAAGTGGGCGACAAGGTTGTGTTCGGTCCTTACTCCGGCAGCAACACTGTGAAAGTCGACGGCGAAGACCTGCTGGTAATGAGCGAGAACGAAATCCTCGCTGTTATCGAAGGCTGATTACCCGCTCATTTTCCCGTTACTACAAAGTATTTAAGGAATATCGATCATGGCTGCTAAAGAAGTTAAATTCGGCGATTCCGCCCGCAAGAAAATGCTCACCGGTGTCAACGTCCTGGCTGACGCAGTAAAAGCGACCCTGGGCCCGAAAGGCCGTAACGTGATCATCGAGAAGAGCTTCGGCGCTCCGACCATCACCAAGGACGGCGTTTCCGTTGCCAAAGAAATCGAACTGGAAGACCGTTTCGAAAACATGGGCGCGCAGCTGGTCAAAGACGTTGCCTCCCGTGCCAACGATGACGCAGGCGATGGCACCACCACCGCTACCGTTCTGGCTCAATCGATCGTCAACGAAGGCCTGAAAGCCGTCGCTGCCGGCATGAACCCGATGGATCTGAAGCGCGGTATCGACAAAGCGACCATCGCTATCGTCAAAGAGCTGAAGGCCCTGTCCAAGCCATGCGCTGACACCAAGGCTATCGCTCAGGTAGGTACCATCTCCGCCAACTCCGACAACTCCATCGGCGACATCATTGCCGAAGCCATGGAAAAAGTCGGTAAAGAAGGCGTGATCACCGTTGAAGAAGGCTCGGGCCTGGAAAACGAACTGTCGGTTGTTGAAGGCATGCAGTTCGACCGTGGCTACCTGTCCCCGTACTTCGTCAACAAGCCAGAGACCATGGTCGCTGAGCTGGACGGCCCGCTGATCCTGCTGGTCGACAAGAAGATCTCGAACATCCGCGAGATGCTGCCAGTACTGGAAGCCGTTGCCAAAGCCGGCCGTCCACTGCTGATCGTGGCCGAAGACGTTGAAGGCGAAGCCCTGGCGACTCTGGTTGTGAACAACATGCGCGGTATCGTCAAAGTCGCAGCCGTCAAGGCGCCAGGCTTCGGCGACCGTCGCAAGGCCATGCTGCAGGACATCGCCGTTCTGACCGGCGGTACCGTGATCTCCGAAGAGATCGGCCTGAGCCTGGAAAGCACCACCCTGGAGCACCTGGGTAACGCCAAGCGCGTAACCCTGTCCAAGGAAAACACCATCATCGTTGACGGTGCTGGCGTTCAAGGCGACATCGAAGCACGCATCAACCAGATCCGTGCCCAGGTTGCCGAGACTTCCTCGGACTACGACCGTGAAAAACTGCAAGAGCGTCTGGCCAAGCTGTCCGGCGGCGTTGCAGTGATCAAGGTTGGCGCTGGTTCCGAAGTTGAAATGAAAGAGAAGAAAGCCCGCGTTGAAGACGCCCTGCACGCTACCCGTGCAGCCGTTGAAGAAGGCGTGGTGCCTGGCGGTGGCGTGGCCCTGATCCGTGCTCTGGAAGCACTGACTCAACTGAAAGGCGACAACGCCGATCAGGACGTGGGTATCGCTGTACTGCGTCGCGCTGTTGAAGCGCCGCTGCGCCAGATCGTTGCCAACTCCGGTGACGAGCCAAGCGTAGTGGTCGACAAGGTCAAGAACGGCGAAGGCAGCTTCGGCTACAACGCTGCGACTGGCGAATACGGCGACATGATCGAAATGGGTATCCTGGACCCAACCAAGGTTACCCGTTCGGCTCTGCAAGCTGCAGCTTCCATCGGCGGTCTGATCCTGACCACCGAAGCTGCGGTAGCTGACGCACCGAAGAAAGACAGCGGTGCTGGCGGCGGCATGCCAGACATGGGCGGTATGGGCGGCATGGGCGGCATGATGTAAGCCAGCCTTACCCCTGTATAAAAAACCCCGCCTGCGTAAGTAGGCGGGGTTTTTTATTGCCCGGATTTTGAAGTGCAAGCGATTCAGTGTGGGAGCGGGCTTGCTCGGGAGGACGGTGTGTCAATCACCGGAGAGGTTGACTGATCTACCGCCTTCGCGAGCAAGCCCGCTCCCACATTTGATCTGTATTTCAGGCGCTGACCGGTTGTGCTTCGAGCTCTCTCTCGGCCTTGGAAGTGGGTCGATAAAGGATGTAGTAATACGACCCCAGGCAAATCAGCCAGCAGAATACCGCCGTCCACACGTTGTGCGAGAAGAAGTGTGCGCCCTGCAGCATCCGGCCGATGGAAAAAACCGAGCCCAGGGCGAAGGCGAAAACAAAGGCCGCACGTGCCATGCGCGGACGGCGATCACGCAACACGAAGAACAGTGCAAACAGGGTGAAACCGGTCGCGGCGTGACCGCCAGGCCAGCAACGCCCCGGTTTTTCTGTAGCCGGACGCGGGCTCAACAATTCGCTGTAGGTCTCGTGACCGCCGAATTGCTCCAGGCTCCACGGGCACTGCACCGCCGTCACTGCTTTCATCGGCGTGACAAAGGACGTCGCCAGCCCCAGGGACAGCACCAGGCAGCCCAGTTCCCGCTTGAACGGCTTGAGCCGGGGCAGAAAGAACGAACCGGCAAAACCGAGGATAGCCAGCACCGAGAAGGCAATAACCACTTGCTTGGCCCGATCATGCAGGACGGTTTCCAGGAAATAACTGTGCCGGCCGATGAAGTCCCCGGCGACCGGATCGTAAAACAGCCTGGCCAGGTCCATGTCCAGGGTCGTCAGTTCAAGCAACACCAGAATGATTGCCGCAACGGCGGGAACACCCAGGCACACCCAGAAGTTGAGCGGGCGAGAAGCGGGGCGTGCAGAGATCGAAACCATGGTCAATCCTTGGTCAGTGAAATGTTCTTGAATACGCAGCCGCGCGGAGTCTGGGCTCGACCCTGTCGTCAACCCGTGAACCGATAGTGAAAAAAACGTTGGCCTTGATCCGACGATTTCACCCAACCGACGACTGCACACAACCCTGGCCCTGAATCACGCTTGGCCTTAAGCTGCGCGGGCCAAGACGGCCGTTATTGTGTACGGAGAAGATGCCCATGCGAATTTTATTGGTTGAAGACAACCGCGATATCCTGGCTAATCTGGCCGATTACCTGGGACTCAAGGGCTATACCGTGGATTGCGCACAGGACGGTTTGTCGGGCCTGCATCTGGCGGCTACCGAGCATTACGACTTGATCGTACTCGATATCATGTTGCCTGGCATCGACGGCTACACGCTGTGCAAACGCCTGCGCGAAGATGCCCGGCGCGACACGCCGGTGATCATGCTCACTGCCCGTGATCAACTGGACGACCGGCTGCAGGGCTTCAAGTCCGGTGCCGATGACTACCTGATCAAGCCCTTCGCCTTGTCTGAACTGGCGGCGCGGATCGAAGCCGTAATGCGTCGCACCCAAGGCGGAGGCCGCCGGACCTTGCAAGTGGGTGACCTGAGCTATGACCTCGATACGCTGGAGGTTACCCGCGAAGGCCGATTGCTCAAGCTCAACCCGGTGGGCCTGAAGTTGCTGGCGGTCCTGATGCAGAAAAGCCCGCATGTACTGCGTCGCGAAATTCTCGAAGAGGCCCTGTGGGGCGATGACTGTCCAGACAGCGACAGCCTGCGCAGCCATGTCCATCAATTGCGCCAGGTGATCGACAAGCCGTTCGCCAAACCGCTGCTGCAAACCGTGCACGGTGTGGGTTACCGCCTGGCCGAGGGGCGTGATGGAGTTTAAACAGAGCCTCGCTCAACGGATCATCATTGCCTTTGCGCTGATGAGCGCACTGGTGGCGGGCGCCTTTGCCATGGGCATCGTTGCCACCGTGCACCTGGTGGAAGAAAAGTTGATCTCGGCGGGCCTGGGTGGCGATTTGCAGCGCCTGTTGCTGATGGACAGCGTTTCGGACTGGAGCCATCGCCCGGAACCGGACCAGTTGTTTTATTTCAGCGGCGGGCAGGGCGATTTCGAGTTGCCCAAGGATTTGCGGCACCTGGATCCAGGGTTTCACGAGGTTTTTCGCGAACAGCTGTCGTACCACGCGATGGTCGAGGTGGTCGATGGTCGGCGCTATGTGCTGTTGCAGGACCAGAGTGACTTCGAAGAGCGCGAGCGAGTGCTGTTTGCCGTGGTGCTGGTGGGCTTCGTGCTGAGCCTGGCGCTGGCGGTGTTTCTCGGCTGGGTGCTGGCGCGCAAGGTAATGGCACCGGTAGTGAGGCTGGCGCGCCAGGTACGTCATCGCGATCAGCTACTGGGCCTGGCACCGCCACTGGCGCCGGACTATGCGGCCGATGAAGTGGGTGAACTGGCCGTGGCCTTTGACGCTACCCTCGGCCGGTTGCGCCAGGCGCTGACCCGTGAGCGCATGTTCACCAGTGACGTCAGCCATGAACTGCGTACGCCCTTGATGGTGTTGGCCAGTTCCTGCGAATTGCTGTTGGAAAACCCCGGGATCGACCAGCGCGGCCTTGCCCAGGTCGAGCGCATTGCCCGTGCCAGTGAAGAAATGAGCGAGTTGGTACAAACCTTCCTGATGCTGGCCCGTGCTCAGCGCGAAGACGCCAGCATGTCTGCGCAGCAGACGCTGGGCGAAGTGGCCGACGGCTTGATCAACCTGTGGCGCGAACCGATCGAGGCCAAGGGGCTCAAGCTGATTGTCGACTGGGGCGGTCCCCACACTAATCGGTATAACGCGACGCTATTGCACGCGGTCATGGGCAACCTGCTGCGTAACGCACTGCATTACACCGACCGTGGATTTATCCGCCTGAGCCTGATGCCCATGGGTTTCACGGTCGAGGACAGTGGCGTGGGCATTCCCGAGGAAAAACGCGAAGCGATGTTCGAACCTTTTGTGCGAGGCAACGAGAAACGCGGAGAGGGTCTCGGGCTTGGACTATCGTTAGTACAACGGATCTGTGAAAACCAGGGCTGGAGCGTCACCCTGACGACCATGGAACCCAATGGCTGTCGTTTTCACGTCCAGTTCAATGTGCCGACTGTGAGTTGATGGCCGCTGCGGTTGATTGAGATTGCTCTCTTGTAATACCTCGAAACGATTCGACATTTTCATCACGAAATTTTCACAAACGCATGACCTGACCCTCACACATCACTGCCTAAGGTGGTTGGAATCAGAAACTCAGGAGATTGATGATGGTGGATGGCCCGATCAAACTGGATTTTTCCAACAAGTACGACGATCAACACGCCAAACGTTACCTGCAAAAACACAAGGATGGCGTCGGTCGCCGCCTGTCCCACTGGCGTGACGTACAAATGGCGCGCAAGGCGCTGGCGCTGGTCGGTGAGCCGGGCCTGGTCCTCGATCTGCCCTGCGGTGCGGGGCGTTTCTGGCCAATGCTGGCGGAAAAACCCAACCGCGTGATCATCGGTGCCGACAACTCCGAGTCCATGATCAAGATCGCTACACAGTCGCAACCGGCTGAAGTGGTGAAACGGGTACAACCCTTGCAGACGTCTGCGTTCGACATTGCGTTGCCGGATAACGCTGTCGACAGTATTTTCTGCATGCGTTTGCTCCACCACATCGGTGAAGCCCAGCATCGACTGGCGATCTTGCGCGAATTCGAGCGAGTCAGCCGAGACAGTGTCATCCTTTCGCTGTGGGTCGACGGTAACTTCAAAGCCTGGAAACGCAAGCGCGCGGAGAGAACCCGTGGGCAGGAAGGTTACCAAAATAGATTTGTGTTACCGGCGGCTACCGTAGAAAAGGAATTTGAGCAGGCTGGTTTCCGTATTCAGGAACGTATCGACTTTTTGCCGCTCTATGCCATGTGGCGAGTTTATGTATTACGCAAGAGGTAACAGATGGTAGAGCAGTGTGCAGCAGGAACAGGCGTCGCCTCCCAGGACCGATTCGATTACTTCTGGAATCAGCGCGGAGAATGGGTGGAAGAGCCCAATGTCCGGCGCGGTGGCGAGAGTGGCGTGCAGCGTCTCATGGGCAGTGATGGACAACTGCTCTACGTAAAACGCCAGACCGGCCATATCCATCGGGGTCTTTTACACCCTTTCGGACGGCCGACGGTACTGCGCGAGCGTGATGCACTCACTGGCTTGCGCCTGCTCGATGTGCGAGTCCCGGAAATCGTGTTCTGCGAAGCTCAACGCGATCCCGTGCACAAATGGCGCGCCTTGCTGGTGACCAAGTCTTTGGACGGCTTCGAGGAAATCGAGCGTTGGTACGAGGGCGGCGGACGCGAGCGTCATGGTGAGGCTGTGCACGATCGCGTGCTCAAGGACCTGGCCGAGAATCTGGCGCGGATGCACAAGGGGCGTTGGCAACACAGCTGCATCTATATCAAGCACGTATTCGTTCGCGTCACCGGTGAGGGCGAAGCCGCCAAAGTCGAGGTTGCCTTGATCGATCTGGAGAAGTGCCGGCAGCGATTGAGCGCTCGCCAGGCGGCTGCCCATGATATGAAGCAGCTGCGCCGCCACTCGTCATTCAGCACGACGGACTGGAAGAAACTCGTCTACTTTTATGAGACGGCGTTTGGCAGCGCTATCAAAGGTTTATAGCCATGAAACTTGAAGTTGCGCGAGGTTTGTTTCTGGTAGGAGCCTTGGCAGTTGCTTCACTCGCGGTGGCTGCATGGGAGCAGCCCCGCACGCAAGTCTTAAGTTCAGTACACAGTGGCGAGCATTGTCCGTTGCCACGGGTTGCCAAGGCATCCGTGGCCACTCAACCCGATCATGATTTGTTGCTGTTCATGTTCGGACTCTCTCAAGGATTGAGGCCGCAAAGTTGAACAGAATGAAGCCCAAATAAAAGGCCTCGCTGATGCGAGGCCTTTTTTTTGCGCAGTGCAGATCGTTCCCACGCTCTGCGTGGGAATGCAGCCCGGGACGCTCCGCGTCCCAAATCAAGAGCCGAACGCAGAGCGTGGGAACGATCTTAGCGAGAGGATTTGGCCAGCAGCGTATACACGCACGGCAACACAAACAACGTAAACAACGTCCCAATCGACATCCCGGTGGCAATGACCGTACCGATATCAAACCGGCTCACCGCGCCGGCCCCCGTGGCGATGATCAATGGCACCATGCCGAATACCATTGCCGCCGTGGTCATCAATACCGGACGCAGGCGAATGGCCGCGGCTTCCTCCACCGCCTCTCGCGGCGTCAGGCCCTTGTCCTTGCGCAGCTGGTTGGCGAATTCGACGATCAGGATGCCGTGCTTGCTGATCAGGCCGATCAACGTCACCAACCCGACCTGGGTATAGATGTTCATGCTCGACCAGCCGAGGAATAGCGGCAGCAAGGCGCCGCAGATCGACAGCGGGACGGTCACCAGGATCACCAGCGGATCGCGGAAGCTTTCGAACTGGGCCGCCAGTACCAGGAAAATGATCGCCAGTGCCAGGCCAAAGGTCACCCATAGCGCACTGCCTTCCTGGACGTATTGCCGTGATGCGCCGGCATAGTCGAAGGCAAAGCCCGCCGGCGCTTCTTCCCGGGCGATCTGACGCACGGCGTCGATGGCCTCACCCATGCTGACCAGCGGCACCCCGGAAAGGATCGCCGAGTTGAGTTGCTGGAACTGGTTCAGTTGCCGAGGGCGCGCCCGGTCGGACACGGTGATCAGGGTCGAGAGGGCGAGCAGTTCGCCCTGGGTGTTCTTGACGTAGTAGTTGTTCAGCCAGTCAGGGTTATCCCGGAAGGGGCGCTCGACCTGGGCAATGACTTTGTAACTTCGGCCATCCACGGTGAAACGGTTGATTTCCGCCTCACCCAGCAACGTCGCCAGCGTGCCGCCCAGATCCTGCATCGACACGCCCATCTGGGCGGCCTTGGCGCGATCGATATCCACCACCACTTCAGGCTTGTCGAAGGCCAGGTCGACGTCGACGAAGGCGAATTTGCCAGACTCCATCGCGCGTTTTTTCACCCGGTCGACCACTTGCAGCAGCAACTCGTAATCGTTGGCCGTGTTGACGACGAACTGGAACGGCAGACCCTCGCCCGTGCCCGGCAAGGAGGGCAGGTTGAAACCGAAAACCTGCAATCCGGAGATGCTCGCCAGTTTGGCTTGAACCTCTGGCAGGATCTCCATTTGGCTGCGGCTGCGCTCGTTCCAGGGCTTGAGCAGGAAACCGCCGATGCCCGATTGCACTCCGTTGAAGCCGTTGATCTGGAACGACGAGTAGTACTCGGGAAACGCCTTGAAGATCGTGATGAACTCGTCGGTGTAGGTGTTCAAGTAGTCGAGGTTGGTCGGTTGCGGTGCGCTGGCCAGCATGAAGATGATGCCCTGGTCCTCATCCGGCGCGAGCTCTGACTTGGTGAACTTGAGCAGCACCGGAATCAGGCACAGCACGATGACAGCGAATACCAGCACCACCGGCCGGGTATTGAGAGTGCCGTGCAACATGCGTTGATAACGTCGCTTGAGGCTTTCGAAAATCATGTCCAGGCGGTGGGCCAGGCCCGTGGGGTTTTCATCGTGACGCAGCAGCAGGGCGCACATCATCGGCGACAGGGTCAGCGCGACGATGCCGGAAATCACCACCGCGCCGGCCAGGGTCAGGGCGAACTCCTTGAACAACGCCCCCGTAAGGCCCGTGAGGAAGCCGATCGGCGCATACACTGCCGCCAGGGTGATGGTCATCGAGACCACCGGCATGGCGATCTCCCGGGCGCCCTCGATCGCGGCGTCCAGCGGTGTCTTGCCTTCCTCGATGTGGCGGTGGATGTTTTCCACCACCACGATGGCGTCGTCCACCACCAGGCCGATGGCCAGCACCATCGCCAGCAGGGTCAACAGGTTCAGGGAGTACCCCATCATCTGCATGAAGAACATCACGCCGATCATGGATAGCGGGATGGTGACCACCGGGATCACCACCGAGCGCAACGCACCGAGGAACAGGAACACCACCACGATCACGATCAGTACTGCTTCAAACAAGGTCTTGATCACTTCGTTGATCGAGGCCTGGATGAACAGCGTCGCGTCGTAGGCGATTTCCGCCTTCAGGTTCGGTGGCAGCTGGGCCGTAAGCTCCGGCATGATCTTGCGCACTTCCTTGATCACGTCGAGGGGGTTGGCCGCAGGCGTGGCCTTGATGCCGATGTACACCGAGGGCGTACCGCCGAACGAGCTGATGGTGTCGTAGTTTTCCGCCCCCATCTCGACCCGCGCCACATCGTGCAGCAGCACACGGCTGTCACCCTCGACCTTGAGCGGGATCGCGGCAAAGGCTTCGGCTGATTTAAGCTCGGTATTGGCGTTAATGCTGGTGACCACGTACTCGCCTTTCACTTCGCCTGCGGCGGAAAGGAAGTTGTACTGGCGCACCGCATTGGTCACGTCGCTGGCGCTCAGGCCGAAACCGGCCAGCTTCACCGGGTCCAGCCACAGGCGCATGGCGAAGACCTGGTTGCCGAGAATCTCGGCTTCGGCCATGCCCGGCAGGGTCGCCAGTTTCGGCTGGATGACGCGCGACAGGTAGTCGGTAATCTGCGGGTTGCTCAGCTCCTTGCTGAAGAAGCTGATGTACATCAGCGCCGAGGCGTCGGCGGCTTCCTTGCTCAGCACCGGGTCTTCGGCATCCTGGGGCAGCTGGTTCTTGACCTCGTTAGCCTTGGCCAGCAGTTCGGTGAACAATCGGTCGCTGTTGGAGCCGATGCGCGCGTAGATCGATATCACCGAGAAGTTCTGCCGACTGACCGAGGTCATGTAGTCGATACCCTCGGCGCTGGCCAGGCTCTGTTGCAACGGTTGGGTGATGTAGCCCTGGATGGTTTCGGCGTTGGCCCCGGGGTAGGCGGTGGTGACCGTGATCAGGGCGTTTTCCATTTGCGGGTATTGGCGCAACGGCAACTTGCTCCAGGCCTGGAAGCCCAGCAGCACAATCAACAGGCTGACCACGGTGGCGAGCACCGGGCGACGGATGAACGGGTCGGTAAAAGCCATTGGGGGTTCCTTGATCAGTCAGCGCGTGGCTGACTGTTCTTTTCGGCCAGGGTCTTGTCGTCGCTGATGGCGATGTGCGCACCGTTGTCCAGTTTGATCTGGCCGGCCGTGACCACCTTTTCGCCGTTCTGCACACCTTTGATAATCACCACCTGCCCGTCGCGGCGTTCGCCCGTTTCAATGAACCGCCGTTCAGCGATCAGGATCGGCTGGCCCTTGTCGTCTTTTTCGAGGCTGCCGTCTTCGGTCTTCTTCTCTGCAACGACATAAAGGGAGTTGCCGTAGAGCGTGTAGGTGATCGCGCTTTCCGGCACCACGATGCTCGGCCGCGGGTTGGGCAACATCACCTGCAGGCTGGCGAACATGCCTGGCAACAGCTTGCCATCGGGGTTGGCCAGGGTCGCGCGGACCTGCATGTTGCGCGTGCTGTTTTCCAGTTTCGGGTTGATCGCACTGATGGTGCCGGGGAAGGTCTGGGACGGGTAGGCGGCGACGATGATTTCAACCGGCTGGCCGAGGGCGATCTTCGGCACCGACTGCTCGGGCACGAAAAAGTCGACGTAGAGGCTGCTGAGGTCTTGCAGGGTGGCAATCATGGTGCCACTCGCCAGGTAGTCGCCAACGTCCACCTGACGAATGCCGATGGTCCCGCTGAAGGGGGCGACGATGCTTTTTTTGCCCAGCGCAGCCTTGAGTTGGTTGACCGTGGCCTTGCTCTTTTTCAGTACCGCCGATAGTCGATCGAACTCGCCTTTGGAAATGGCCTGGCTGCCCACCAGCTGGCTTCCGCGACCGTAATCGAGTTGGGCCAGCCCGAGGTCGGCCAGGGCGGTTTCGAGGAGAGCGCTTTCCACGGCGCTGTCCAGGCGCAGGAGCGGTTGACCGGCTTTGACTTTCTGCCCCGACTCGAACTGCAGATCGACCACCGTGCCATCGGTCTCCAGGCTCAGGTCTACGCCTTGCAGCGCCTTGAGGGTGCCGACGGTCGGTAGCCTGGCTTGCCAGGGCCGTTCGATGGCCGTGGCCACGGCGACGCTGATCGGCGGTTTTGGCGCGGAGAAGCCCTGAATCATCGTATAGATGGAGAAGGCTTTGTAACCGGCCAGGACCAGCACGATCAACAGTACAACACCCAACATGATCAGCATGCGGCGACGCAGCATATTTCCAGTTCCTTGGAGAAATCAGGTGAGACAGTTGGGCACATTACCGCGAGTGGGAAGGGGAATCCAATGGCTGATTTTTGTCGGTTCCAGAAAAGATCGCAGCCTGCGGCAGCTCCTACAGGTGTACACATGACCCTGTAGGAGCTGCCGCAGGCTGCGATCTTTTTGGGCCTGACTCAAGCCATCAAATGCAGATGGTTGTCCCAGAGCCCCGCCGGCAGCTCCAGCGGTTTGGCGAGCAGATTTGCCTGGCGGCAATCGTAGTACCGGCAGCGGCCCTGGCCCGAGGTCACGACGAATCCGTCGGCCACCGCGCCCACCCCGGCGCAATCGGGCAGTGGTGCGTCCAGGCGCACTTCGCCGCTGTCCAGGTCCCAGATGAAAAAGCGGTTGCCCCGAGGCGCGGTCAACGCGACCAGGCGCAAGTCGCTGTGCACCGCAACGCTGGCGGTGTAGTGCCCCATGGCTTGCAACTGATGCTCCGGCACCGGGAACGCCACGAACGGCTGGCCCGGACGCTTGATCGCCAGCAGCTCCGAATGCTCGTGGGCTGCCCCCATGAATTGCTGGCCGGCGACGATGGTGCCGTCGCTGGCAATGCCCAGGTGACGCACGCTGTTCATCTGCTGGCCGAGGGTTTCCTTGCTCAGCAGGGTACCGTCGCGCTGCATCAGGACCAGGCTCGGTTCCATGGCATTGAGGTTCATCTCGACCCGGCTTTCGGCTTCGGTGCGGATACCGCCATTGGCCACCACCAGGGTCTCGCCATCGGGCATCCACGACACTTGATGCGGGCCGATGCCGTGGGTGGAGATCTCACCGCTATGCACCAGGCGTTCGCCTTCGAACTTGTACACGCCGAGCAGGCCGCGACCCGGATCGGTGGTGTCGTTTTCGGTGGCGTACAACCAGTCACCGCTGTGGTGAATCACCGCATGACCGTAGAAGTGCCGGTTTGGCTGCGACGTCACGGTTTGCAGGAGCGTGCCGTCACGCAGGTCGATCAGGTAGCTCTCGGTGCCCGGACGCCGGGCAACGAACAGCGCGATCGGCAGCGTCGGGTGATTGATGATGTCATGGCAGCGCTGGCCGACCCGGGTGGCAAACACCCGGGTGCCGTCCAGCCGGTAACCGACGGCGTAGTGCTTGCCGTCGGTATCGTCCCGCGCCGAGAGCAGCAGCGGGCTTTTATCCTTGTGCCTGAACAGCGTCCAGCCGCCCAGTGACACCGCACCCAGCAGCAAACTCCCTAATTTCAGAGCCTGGCGTCGCAGCATGGAACTCGCCCTCATCAGTCACCGTCGTTGGCGTTGAAGCCCAGTTGGATGCCCAGCGCCTTCGCCAGCTCGCCTTCGTGCAGGCGGTGGACCACGTTGAGGCTGTCGTAGAGATCATTGAGTTGCTGGCGACCGGCGTCGTCGTTGAGCATTTCGGTCAACGAGCGCTGGCTGCTGGCGAACAGTTTCAACGAGGCGGCGTAGGCCGCGTCGATCTTGTCGGCCAATGGCTTCTGCTCGCTTGGCAACAGGCCGCGCAGGCCTTTGTTGTCGACACCTTCCCATACCGTTCGGGCCGCAGCGAGGCTGGCCTCCAGGGCGGTCAGGGACGACTGGCTGCGCCAGGCATCGGCCTGGAACGGCTGCGGCACGCCTTTGCTCTGGCGGCCCATCGGTGTGCCGAGCTTCTTCTTCAAGGTATCGAGGGCGGTCACCTGCACGCGCAACAGATCGGCGATCGCTTCATGGGAGTCGGCGTACCGCTGGTTCGGAAATTTGCTCATTTGCGCGAGCATGCCATCGGTGTTGTTCCAGCTTTTGAGGATCTCTTCGGCCAGCTGTTTCTGACGCTCGCCAATGGCGATCAACAGCGGGCAGTACTTGGCCTTCTGTTCGGCGCTGGCGACATCAGGCTTGCTGTCGAACAGGATGTATTCGTAGGCCGACAGGCCTTGGACCACCACGCTGGATTTGGCCAGCGCGGCGGCATCGATCTGCGGTTGCGCGGTGACCAGTTGCTCGACCTGACGGCCGACCAGGTTCTTCTTGTCCGGCCAGAACTGCACCTGCCAGGCACGGTTGCCCTCGGCCAGTGGACCAATCAGCAGCGGTTGCAGTTCGGCCCAGGCTTTTTGCGCGTGCAGGAAGTCGGCGCGGGCGGTTTCGAGATTTGCCTTGCCTTCGCAGTAGGCGAGGGCGCTGACGGCCAGTTGGCGGTCGGCTTCAACCCAGCGGGTATAGGTCGGCAGAATCACCGACTTGGCGATCGCAGCCGAAGTGACGGCCTGCGGGTCCTGTGGCGAGCAGGCGCCCAAGGCTAGCGCGGCAAGGCTGGTGAACAACAATTTGGGACGGAACATGTCGGGCTCCCGCGGGAAGATGGGTATTAAAGGGAATTCAAGAACGCCAGCAACGCAGCGCGCTGCTCGGCATTGAAAGACAAAACCTGTTGTTGCGCCGCTTTTGCCTCGCCGCCATGCCAGAGCACGGCTTCGAGCAGGTTGCGGGCGCGGCCGTCGTGCAGGAGCTGGGTGTGGCCACTGACGGCTTGAGTCAAACCAATGCCCCACAACGGCGGGGTACGCCAGTCGCGCCCTCCGGCCTGGAATTCAGTGCGGTTGTCGGCCAGGCCATCGCCCATGTCATGCAGCAGCAGATCGCTGTAGGGGCGAATCACTTGATTGGCCAATTCAGGTTCGGCAGCGTCGGCGGCGGTGGTGTACTTGGGTGTGTGACAGGACTGGCAACCGGCCTGGTAGAACAGGGTCTTGCCGGCCAGCACTTGCGGCGTGCCGACATCGCGGCGCGCCGGTACGGCGAGGTTCCGGGTGTAGAACAGCACCAGGCGCAGGATGTTGTCGCTGACTTCCGGCTCGCCATCGGGGCCATTGCCATTGGGTGCCTGCTTACAGGCCGTTTGCGCGTCGGTGCAGTCGTCAAAGGGCCTCAGGTGGGTCGTGAGGCCCATGTCACCGGAAAACGCATGGACATTTTGTTGATTGAGGTTCGGCTGCCCGGCTTTCCAGCCAAATCGCCCGAGCACGGTTTTCTGCTGCACATCATCCCAGACCCGGTTCGGGCGCCCGGCGATGCCGTTTTTGGCTTTGGCCTGCGCGTGCGCATTCGCCAGGATAGCCTCTTCAGGAATGGCTTCCAGCAAGCCCAGGCCGATCATCGGCGGCGCCACCCGTGCCGAGAAACGCGTGTCGGGGTGCATCGGGCCGTAGTTCAGCTGGGTGATGTTCAGGCTCGGCTTGCGCAGTTCCACTTCGGTGCCGTCCTTGAAGCGAACCCTCACCGGCGAGTAGTCGACCCGCACCTTGCCTTCCGGCGTCACGCCGGGCACGGCCATGTCCTGGAACTGCCCGCCATACACGGGCTCCGGTACGACACCCTGTTGCTCGATGACCTTGGCGTAGGCCGGGGTGTCGGGAATCGACAGGCGTATCAGCATCGACACGGCATTGCGCGCATCTGGCGCAGGCGGGTGACCGCGGCCGTCCTTGATATGGCAGCCCTGGCAGGCATTGGTGTTGAACAGCGGACCGAGGCCGTCGCGAGCGGTGGTGGTCGACGGAGCGATCACCCAGGGATTACGAAAAAAGCTATTGCCGACACTGAAATCCACACGCCGCGATGGTGGCAGGTTGGCGGAGGGCAGCGAAAAGGCGTTCTGATCGGTCTTGCGCACGGTCGTGCCTCCGCCGGAGCGGGCTTCACCGGGTTCGGCCTGGGTGAATTTCGGGGCGTCATCGCATGCACTCAGGCCCAGGGCCAGCAACAGTGCAGACAAGCGAAGAGGCAGCGAGGGCATCAGACATCCTGCAAGACGAGCCAAACAAGGGCGCAAAGTCTAACAGGGGATGGGAATTTGAATAAGAGGAATTATCGTTCGCTTGAGCAACTGATCGTTCCCACGCTGATCGTTCCCACGCTCGGCGTGGGAATGCCTCAACGGACGCTCCGCGTTCGGCTTTTGATTTGGGACGCGGAGTGTCCCACGCTGATCATTCCCACGCAGAGCGTGGGAATGATCAGCGTGGGAACGATCGGCAATCGAAGCGCCAGCGTTGATCAGAACTCGTGATCAGCGTTGTCCGGGTTCAGGTCGCTGATGCCCAGTTTGCCAGCGGCGGCTTCGATCGAACCGGTCTGCTTGACCAGGGATGCGATGGCGTCACGGACGATCTGGTTGCCGGCGGTGTTGCCGGCAGCGATCAGCTGGTCGTAGTGCTCACCCTTGTTGGCGTGGTCGACGATGACCTGCATCTTGGCTTCGGTGGCAGCCAGGTCGGCTTTCAATGCGGTGTCTGCCGCTGGATCGACCTTGGCCACCAGGGACGACAGGCTGGCGCCGGTCATTTTGCTGCCGTCGACGCGGGTGTATTCGCCCAGGTACACGTTACGAATGCCTTTGGCATCGTAGAACTGCGAGTTGTGGGTGTTGTCGCTGAAACAGTCGTGTTCGTCTTCCGGGGAGTTGACTTCCAGGGAAACCTTCATGCGCTCGCCCGCCAGTTCGCCCAGGGACAGGCTGCCCATGCCGAACAGCATTTTGCGCAGGCCACTTTCAGCCGGTTCCGCTTCCAGGGTGGCGCGGTAGTTGTCGGCCACGTTCGGCTTCCAGTTACCGACCATTTCTTCCAGGTCGCTGACCAGCAATTGAGTCACGGATTTCAGGTAGGCGCGGCGTCGATCATTGTGGCCGCCAGTGGCGCCTTTGCCTTCCAGATAGTCGGAAGCTGGACGGTTGCCGGCGCCAGGGCCGGTACCGTTCAGGTCCTGGCCCCAGAGCAGGAATTCGATGGCGTGGTAGCCGGTGGCGACGTTGGCCTCGGAACCGCCCAGCTCGTTCAGGCTGGCGAGTTTTTCCGGGGTGATGTCCTTCACGTCGACCTTGTCTTCGCCAACCTGGATTTGCGTATTGGCGATGATGTTGGCCGTGGCGCCAGGGTTACCCAGTGCGTGCTCGTAGGATTTGTCGACGTAGTCGATCAGGCCTTCGTCCAGTGGCCAGGCGTTCACTTGGCCTTCCCAGTCGTCGATGATGGTGTTGCCAAAGCGGAACACTTCGCTCTGCAGGTAAGGAACGCGAGCAGCGATCCAGGCGGCCTTGGCGGCTTTCAAGGTGTCGGCGTTCGGCTTCGCGAGGAAGGCGTCGACAGCGGTTTGCAGGGTTTTCGCAGTAGATTCGGCATCGCTGTAAACGGCGAAAACCATGTCGGCATAGTGCGCGACAACGGCTTTGGCAGCCGCTTCGTCGACTTTGCTGGCAGCGGCAGGTGCAGCAGCGGGTGCGACTGGGGCGGCGGCAGTGCTGGCCGCTGGCGCAGGAGCGGCCGCTTTTTCTTTGTCTTTGCCTTCACCGCAACCGGCGAGGGAAATTGCGATGGCCAACAGACTGGCGGTAGCCAGAGGCATACGAATCATGGCGAACATCCTGCTTCGAGAGGGGGTGGAATAACGCGTCCGGCGCGCAAAAGTGACACATAATGCAAATCTTTCGCATTCTGTGTAAAGGGTTGTGGCTGGAAATATTTCTTATTAACGGGGGCTGGGGGGGAAAGATCGCAGCCTCGTTTCACTCGACAGCTCCTACACAGCTCCTAAGGACGCATTGATTCCTGTAGGAGCTGCCGCAGGCTGCGATCTTTTGATCTTTTACAAGATAGCCGCGTTACTGCGCTGGGCCTGCTTCAGATAAGCCACCAGCTCCCGGGCCGGCAGGGGCTTGCTGTAGAAGTAGCCCTGACCCTCGTGGCAGCCTTCGGAGATGATGTAGGCCTCCTGCTCCAGGGTTTCAACGCCCTCGGCGATCACCTGCATGCCCAGGCTCTTGCCCAACTGAATGATGGCGCGAACGATGGTTGCGTCGTCATCGTCATCGAGCAGGTCCTGGACGAAGCTCTTGTCGATCTTGATCTTGTCCAGCGGCAGGCTTTTCAGATAACTCAGTGACGAATAACCGGTGCCGAAATCGTCGATCGCGATCAGCGCACCGGAGCGGCGCAGGCTGAGCAAATGCTGGGCGGCGGTGCTGATGTCTTCCATCAGGCCGGTTTCGGTAACTTCCAGCTCCAGGCTGCGTGGCGGCAGGCGATACATCTGCATCAGGTTGTTGATCACCCGAGGCAACTCGGCGTGATGCAACTGCACGGTGGAAAGGTTCACGGCCATGCGCATGTCGCTGAAGCCCTGGTCGTGCCAGTCGCGCAATTGCTTGCAGGCCTGGTCCAGCACCCATTCACCAATGGCGATGATGGTGCCGTTCTGCTCGGCCAGCGGAATGAACAGGTCCGGTGGTACCAGCCCGTGCTCGGGATGCTGCCAGCGAATCAACGCTTCGACGCCAACGACCCGGTGGTCGCGGTAGCTGATCTGCGGTTGGTAGACCAGGTGGAACTGGTCGCGGACCAGTGCGTCGCGCAGGTCTTTTTCCAGCTCGCGACGGCGGCGCATCTCGGTGTCGACGCTGGCGATGTAGAACTGATAGCGGTTGCGCGAGCGCGTCTTGGCCAGGGTCATGGTCTGCTCGGCTTTTTGCAGCAGCTTCTCGGTACTGTCGCCATCTTCGGGGAACAGGGTGATGCCAATGGTGGCGCGCAGGCGGATCTGCTGATGATCGAGGGCAAACGCCGCTTCCAGGTCATCGAGGATGCTTTGGGCCAGTTCGGCGGCTTCGTAGGGTTGTTCGATATCGGCCTGCACCAGGGCGAACTGGTCGCCACCCAGGCGGGCGAGGGCGCCCAGGCGTCCACTGTGCGCGCGCAGGCGATCGGCCAGGGCCAGTAGCAGTTGGTCACCGGTCTGGTAGCTGAACTGTTCGTTGATGCCCTTGAAGTCATCGAGCCCGACGCACAGTACCGCCACCCGGCGCTGCAACTTGCCGGCATCGACGAGAATCTTGTCCAGCTGCGTTTGCAATTGCTGGCGGTTCGGCAGGCCGGTAAGGAAGTCGTACTGGGCCATGCGCAACAGGCTGTTTTCCGCTTCGTGGCGCAGGTGCGTGTTGCGCTCGATGGATTCGAGCAACTGGTTGGCGGTGTTGATCCACAGCCCCAGTTCGTTCTTCTCGTGGCCCTTGAGCAATGGAATCTTGTGCTCGCTGGGGCGGTCGGGATTGATTTCGGTCAGGTGCTCGATGATCCGCGACAGGGGTTTGGTCAACAGCCAGTGATAGACCAGGTACAGCACCATTCCCATCGCCAGGGCTCGCAATACTCCGGAAATGAAGATGATCACCGAACTGACAATGAAGCCCTTGCCGTAGGTGGCGGTGTCGAGGGTAATGCTCAGGTCGCCGTAATACTCGCTGTAAGGGCCGCGCCCCACCAATTGGGTGGTGAAGGTGCGTTCCTTGCCGAGGATCAGGTCGGTCAGCCAGCGACTGCTGGACTGCTGCAACTCACGGGATTTTTGCGCCAGCATGGCTTCGTTGGGATGGCCTATGGAAGCCTGACGCACCGCGTCATCCTGAAACAGGCCTTCGATCACCTGCATACCCATTTCCCGGTCCAGGCTGTAGACGGCCTGGGTCGAGGGGTCGCGGAACATGTCGAGAATGCGTTCGGCATCGCTGGCAACGGCCTGGCGTGTTTTATAGGCATCGAAAACAATCTGCGCGCAGCTCAAGACCACGCCGACGATCAATGCCGACAGGAGCACGACCCGGAGCAACTTCACCGACAAGCTGTTCTTGAGTTCCAGCTTCAAAGGGTAATTCCTTGTTCCGTGCGGGTAGCATCAAGTTGCCATGAGTATTGGCAATCCCGTGATGGCAGTCAAAGGGACAATCCATCCTGCGGGATAATGCCAGCAGCTTGGCCGATTTGCTGTTGTCTGGGGCAATTGCCCGGTCAGTACTGTGTCGGTAGTCGAGTCCTTCAACTTGAGGGGATTGGGACAAAATTTCCTTTCGTTTGATGTTAGACGGCTGTGGCGTTGAGGCAAGGCCCCGGGCGCTGCTTTTGGACTGGTAGCTCGCCCACAAAAAAGGCGACCCCCTTGCGGGAGTCGCCTTGGCGCTAGCT
This sequence comes from Pseudomonas sp. PSB11, assembly GCF_014596605.1. NCBI lineage: Bacteria > Pseudomonadati > Pseudomonadota > Gammaproteobacteria > Pseudomonadales > Pseudomonadaceae > Pseudomonas > Pseudomonas sp. PSB11. Next base: position 108,229 of record NZ_NOIO01000006.1, on the reverse strand, counting down.
ACGGTTGTTACTTATTCCGACAGCTTGTAGGCAATCACATAGTCGCCCTGTTTGGTGCCCAGCGAACCGTGGCCGCCAGCCACGACCAGCACGTATTGCTTGCCGTCCTTGCCGGTGTAGGTCATCGGCGTGGTTTGCGCGCCTGCGGGCAGGCGACCTTCCCACAGTTGCTTGCCGTTTTTCACATCGTAGGCCCGCAGGTACTGGTCCAGGGTGCCGCTGAGGAAACCGACGCCACCGGCGGTGGTGAAGGTGCCGCCCAGGCTCGGTACGCCCATGCTCAGCGGGATCGGAACCGGCGAGCTGTCGCGCACGGTGCCGTTCTTGTGCATCCAGATTTTTTCATGGGTGGTCAGGTCGATCGCGGCCACGTAGCCCCACGCTGGCGCCTGGCACGGCAGGCCCATTGGCGACAGCAAGGCTTCGAGCACCACGCCGTACGGCGCGCCCTTGTTGGGTTGCACGCCTTCGGTTTCACTTTTGCGCGGGCCTTGGGCGGCGATGTCGGCGGCCGGGATCATTTTCGACTTGAACGCCATGTAGCTCGGGTTCACGAACGCGATCTGACGCACCGGGTCAACCGAGATGCCGCCCCAGTCGAACACACCGAAATTGCCCGGATAGACGATCGAACCCTGCAGCGATGGCGGGGTGAACGGGCCGTCGTAGCGCAAGGATTTGAAGTCGATCCGGCAGATCAGTTGGTCGAACGGCGTAACGCCCCACATGTCGCGCTCTTGCAGCGGCGGTGGCATCAGGTTCAGGTCGGATTTGGGTTGCGTCGGCGAGGTGTGGTCGCCTTCCACCGCACCTTGCGGTACCGGCACTTCGTTGATCGGCACGATGGCCTGGCCGGTGCTGCGGTCCAGCACGTAGATGCTGCCTTGCTTGGTCGACGCCAGGACGGCCTGCTTCACGCCGTCGGCGGTCTTCAGGTCCATCAGGGTCGGCTGGCCGCCGACGTCCATGTCCCACAGGTCATGGTGAGTGAACTGGAAGTGCCAGCGCACTTTGCCGGTGGCGATGTCCAGGGCAGTCAGGCCGGCCGCGTGCAGTTCCGATTCAGGGGTACGCGCGCCGCCGAACTGGTCCGGGGTCTGGTTGCCCATCGGCAGGTACAGCATGCCGAGTTTTTCATCGACCGCGAACACGGACCACATGTTTGGCGAGTTGCGGGTGTAAGTCTTGCCCTCGGCAATCGGCGTCGTGTCGTCCGGGTTGCCGCTGTCCCAGTTCCACACCAGTTTACCGGTGTGCACGTCGAACGCGCGGATCACGCCGCTTGGCTCGTCGGTGGAGACGTTGTCGGTGACGTGGCCGCCAATCACCACCAGGTCCTTGGTGACCGCGGGTGGCGAGGTGGAGTAGTAACCACCGGCCGTGAAACCGCCGATGTTGGCGCGCAGGTCGACCTGGCCCTTGTCGCCGAAGTCTTCGCACATTTTGCCGGTGTCGGCGTTCAGCGCGATCAGGCGGGTGTCGGCGGTCGGCAGGAAGATCTTGCGCGGGCAAGCGCTGGCCGGGGCCGGGCTGGCCGAACCGGTCGGGCTCTGTTCGGAGGCATACACCGCGTCATCGTGATAGGTCACGCCACGGCAGGTCATGTGCGCCCAACCCTTGAAGTTCGCCGCATTCTGCGTCGACAGCTTCGGATCGAAACGCCAGATTTCCTTGCCGGTGTCCGGGTCCAGGGCGATCACCTGGCTGTGCGGCGTGCACACATAGAGCATGCCGTTGACTTTCAGCGGGGTGTTTTCGGCAGTGGTTTCGCCCGGGTCGTTCGGCCCTGGCAGGTCACCGGTGCGATAGGTCCAGGCCGGTACCAGTTTGTTGACGTTCTGCGGGGTGATCTGCGCCAGCGGCGAGTAACGGTCGCCGTGGGCGCTGCGGCCGTAGGAGTTCCAGTCACCGTCGGGCATGGCCGGTGCGGTGTTGGTCATGCCCGGCACGCTGTCGCGGTCCAGTTGGCCCTTGATTTCACCCGGGTTGGTGAACTGGCTGGCCAGGGCGGTCGCGCCTGCGATGACCACAGCCACGCTCAGTGCGCCGGTGCCCATGGGGGCGGCGCCATCACGCAGCAGCGGACGGCGAAACCACGGCAGCAACATGACCAGGCCCAGCGCGAACAGCATCGCCAGGCGCGGCACCAGCTGCCACCAGTCGAGGCCGACTTCCCACAGTGCCCAAACGGTGCTGGCGAACAGTACCAGCGCGTACAGGCCCAGCGCGGCACGGCGCGCGGCGATCAGCAGGATGCCGGTCAGCGCAAGACCGATACCGGCCAGCAGGTAGTAGAGCGAGCCGCCGAGCATGCTCAGCTTGATCCCGCCGGCCAGCATGGCCAGGCCCATTAGCAGAAGCAGTATGCCGAGCAGGGTCGGCAACAGACGGCTTCGACTCAAAGCACCCTCAGTGCTCATAGTGTGGTTCTCCGTGACGTTTCAAGTGGTCCCGCGCAGGTTCACTGTAGATGACGATCCCGCGGGGGCGTTGTTCATATAAAACCGGTTGGTTGATAGCCCCCCTGTAGGAGCCGGCTTGCTGGTGATAGTGATCTCTCGGACGCCATCGCCAGCAAGCCGGCTCCTACAGAGGTGGGGGGTGTTGGTTAGAACGACGACTGGATCTTGATCCCGCCAATCAGCGCGTCATCGACCTCGTTCACGCCACCGGGGTGGCGGATGTATTGCAGGTTCGGGCGCACCGTCAGCCAGTTCGTGATGTGCACGCCGTAATAGAGTTCGGCGCTGTATTCGGTGTCCTGCGGCGGCAGGTAGGCCGGGTTGTCGTAGTCAAAGACAGCATTGGCCTGATTACGCGCCTCGGCATTCTTGCGGTACGCCGGGTTGACGTGAACGCGGGCCATGGCGAAACCGATGTCATCCCTGGCGCGGGCATCGAACAGGCCTTTGTAGACGAGGCCGGCCTGTACGTAGTTGTCGATGGCGTTGGTCTTCTTGTCGTGCATCGTGCCGTTGGCGAACAGGCTCAGGCCGCGGGAATGGTCGCTGGCGATGCTGGTGACTTGCTGCTGGAGGCCGAGCCACACGCCGTGCTTGCTCGATGCGCTGCGGTAAGCCTCGCCACTCAGGGCGGCGGGCTGGCCGTGGCTGTCTTTGTAGACATCGGTGGCGTCGGCGTTGCTGTAGTAATAGCCGGCACGGTATTCACCCGGCAGACCGTTGAGCTTGGGCGTCCACACCAGTTCCACCGGCAGGATGGCCCCTTGGGTGCCGCTGCCGCTGAGCTTGAAACCGTTGTCGCGATCGAGGTTCGACGGGTTTTGCTCATAGGCGCCAACCTGTGCGTACAGCTCGGGCGTCAGGTGATACTTGACCCGCATCGCCCACTGGCTGACCGGCCAGTTGTACCAGATGTCGCCCACCCAGTTGCCGACCTGGGAGCCGCAGAACGCCAGGTTCTGGAAGTCGCAGGGAAAGCTGTTGAAATCTTCGCCTTCGCCGAAACGGCCGACCTTGATGTCGAGTGTCTGGTCGAGGAACTTCTGCTGGTACCACATCTGCGTCAGGCGCGTGGTCTGGCCACGACCCCAGACTTCCTGCGCCGAAGTGAATCCACCGACGCGTGGGTCATTGATCCGGTCGTTGCTGATGTTGTTGCCGCTGCGCTTGGTGATGGTCAGCTGGAACTCGGCATCGTCCCAGCCGAGGATTTTCTGCAGGTCCAGGTGCGTGCCAAGCGCGAACTGATCGCTGTAGCGAGCGGTGCGATCGTGGTCGTAGCCGCCATGCAGGTTGCTGCCCATTTCACCGGTGTAGTCGATCTTGAAGTCGTAGCCCTTTGCCGACAGTTCACTGCGGGTGCCGTTCCAGTCGCCGAGCATCCACGGGGAGTCGCTGTCGAAGGCGGGCGCCGCCTGGGTGCACGTGGCGAGACTCAAAGCGCCAAGGCTTGTGAGCAGGCAAACAGTCGTCTTGAAGACAGCGCTGTCTTTGGAGAGTTGTAAATCAGGCATAAGGAAGAAATTCTTGATTTTTTTCTGGGGAATGAACGTAAAACGGCAGACGCAATGCAGAGGAGGAAACGTTTCAGCTAAAGCAGGCGTAAGGATAATGTTCTGTTACAAATAGAGAAAGGTCTTTTCCTGTCATGCAGCCTTTCGGATTCGGTAACAGTCTTTTCCGTTTCACCTACATTTAACGTAAGGTGCGCGGCTTCCAATTCCCACTCCTGCTCGAAGGCCTGGCATGAACGAACACACCCCCGATCCGCTGCACGGCGTCACCCTGGAACAGATCCTCAATGCGCTGGTGACCCATTACGAATGGTCGGGATTGGCCGAGCGCATCGATATCCGTTGCTTCAAGAGCGATCCGAGCATCAAGTCGAGCCTGACGTTCTTGCGCAAGACCCCATGGGCACGGGAGAAAGTGGAGCGCTTGTACGTGAAACTGATGCGCACCAAGCGCCCGGTTTGACATGCCACCCAAGGAAGGCGTGCAGCGACGCTTGATGACGTTGGCGGCCGCGCTGGGCTGGGCCGGGCTGAGTATTCAGCTGTACCTGATTTTTTTTGCGCGCTGGAGTATCGGCGCCAGTCTGCTGGGCGGGCTGATCAGTTTTTTCAGTTTTTTCACTGTGCTGAGCAACACCCTGGTGGCGACCGTGCTGACCTGTGCGGCCACGTCCCGCGAGTCGGCGGCGCGTCGCTGGTTCCTGCAGCCGGGGGTCAGTAGCGGCATTGCCGTGAGCATCGCGGTGGTTAGCCTGGCCTACAACCTGCTGTTGCGGCATTTGTGGCATCCGCAAGGCTGGCAATGGCTGGCCGATGAGCTGTTGCACGACGTGATGCCGCTGCTGTTTCTGCTGTATTGGTGGTTCTGTGTGCCGAAAGGCACCTTGCGTCTGCGGCACATTGCGCTGTGGCTGATTTACCCGTTGCTGTACTTCGCTTACACACTGCTTCGCGGGCACCTGTTGGCGGCTTATCCCTATCCGTTCATAGATGTGGACAAGCTGGGTTATCCACAGGTGTTTTTGAATGCCGGCGGATTACTGATGGGGTTTGTAGTGATGGCTTTGTTGTTGATGGCGCTGGATCGTCGGTGGCGGTGACCACCGTACCCGATCTACTGTGGGAGCGAGCTTGCTCGCGATAAGAGCACCGTGGGGTGTCTGGTGCCCAGCGTCATCGTTGACGACCATCGTCGGAACGCCGCCCGGAGCATGCTCGCTCCTACAGTTCATGCCTCATTATTCCTCGTCGCTGTCGTCCCGCCGCCAGTAGCCGACGGCCTTGACGAACTGTTCGTTCAAACCGTGCTCGTCGAGCAACACCCGACGTATCTGCCGCGACACCTTGCTCTCGGTTGCCACCCACGCGTACAGGCTGCCGGCTGGCACCTGGATCTGGCGCACGGTGCTCAACAAATGGTCTTTGCCCCCTTCGCGCAGCACCCAGATCACATTGACCTCGGCAGCGCTCTGCAGCACTTGCTGTTCCTTGCCATTTTCCACTTCGATGACCACCAGCGCCTTGCGATTGGCCGCCAGGCCTTCAAGGCGTCGGGCGATGGCGGGCAGGGCGGTTTCGTCGCCGATCAGCAGGTAGCTGTCGAAGATATCCGGCACGATCATCGAGCCCCGGGGCCCGCCGATGTGCAGGAACTGCCCGGGTTGGGCCTGTTCGGCCCAGGTCGAGGCAGGGCCGTCGCCGTGCAGCACGAAATCGATATCCAGCTCCAGAGTGTCCAGGTCGTAGCGCCGCGGGGTGTAGTCGCGCATGGCAGGCATCGGGCCGTTGTCCTTGCCGGCGCCGAGCACCAGGGTTTCCAACGCCGCCTGTTGCTCCGCGTTCTGCGGGAACAGCAGCTTGACGTGGTCGTCGGTGCCGAGGCTTACGAAACCGGCCAGCTCAGGCCCGCCCAGGGTAATGCGACGCATGCGAGGCGTCAGGTCGACCACCCGCAGCACCTCCAGGCGCCGCCGTTTTATTTCATGCATGACGCGGTGAATGGTTTGGGAAGGCACGATAACGTCGGTCATTCGGCTGGCTCCTGAGCAAATTGAACGGCGGGGCCGTCGACAATGGCTTTGGCGGTGTTGTTGAGCAGGTTGGCGACACGCTGGATCTCTTCGGCACTCCAGCGTCCATGGTGCAGTTGCAAGGCATGACGCAGGTTATGCACCGCCTCGTGGATCTGCGGCGGGCGATCGTGACCGCGCAACGAGCGCTTGCTCACATCGATGCGTGTGCGCACGCCGTCCAGGGCAATCGCTTGTTCGGTTAAAGACAGGCGTCCGGCGTCGGTCACGCTGTAGCGTTTTTTCCCGCCCTCGGCATCGCCCTGAATCATTTCGCTCTCTTCCAGAAAGGTCAGGGTCGGGTAGATCACCCCTGGGCTGGGGCTATAGGCGCCGTCGAACATGCCTTCGATCTGGCGGATCAAGTCATAGCCGTGGCAAGGCTGCTCGGCAATCAGCGCCAGCAGCAGCAATTTCAGGTCGCCGGGGGCGAACACCCGAGGGCCGCGGCCGCCCCGTTCGCGCCCGGGACGTTTTTCGAAGCCGTCACGGCCGTCGCCGTGTTCGCGGTGCGGGGAATGAGGGTCTCTCATTTTTCCTTCTCCTGTGATTTCTAGATACAACGTAAGATATATCTTATGAGGTGCGCAAGCATTACTGACCGACGGTCGGTAAGCCAGAACCCCCCCGCTGGTCTGGCGGGAGAAGGGAGTGCTGGTAATTTTAGAGTAATTAAACTAATCATCATTCTCCCGCTGTTGTTGGTAGTGAGTTGATGAATAAGTAGTACAGGTCTTACAGAAGTTGTTTTAGTTCTTGTCTGTGTGCTTTTTTAACTAAAACTGTGTGTAGGATATGGCTGATAGTTAAATATCTTACTTTGTTGTTTTCGCTGATTTTTCTACAGGTGCGTGGGGCACTTTAACTACATGTTTCATGGCGTTTTCGTACTTACTTTCCTAGGAATTTGGTCGATCATTGTTGGTGTCGAAAGTTGAACCGAAACGCCATCACTTTGGTGGCTGGCACGGATCACTAAAACTTTCCACAGACCAATCCTTTGAAAAAAACAGGTACTCAACAATGTTCAAGAAGTTTGCAATCGCCGTCCCGATGACCCTCCTGGCCCTCAGCTCTTCGATGGCGTTCGCGGCGGAAGAAGCGCGCACCTCCATCAACATCAGCGCTACCGTTCCTACCCAGGTTTTTCATGCCCAACCGGTGAATCCTGACTTCGGTAAAGATGAAAAAATGGCCTACCGCCTGGCAGATGGCACCTTGGAACCACTGCGAGCGACTTACGATATTCGACACACCAACGGTTCGGTCGGTGCTTATGTGGAAGGCGGGCCGCAACCCCTTTTCAACGGCAGCAGCGACATCGCTCTGACCTATAGCTTCAATGGTGTCACCTTGACCGGTGTTTCTCAGGAAGTGGTTGGCGATACCGAATCCAACGGCGGCATGCGGGCAGATCTGGTGATTGCTGCGGCCAAACCCACCGCTACACAAACTGGCGTGTTCACGGCCACTCCAGTCGTGATCTTCGATGCTATCCCGCGCATTTGAGACAAGCGCTGACTTAAGGCTCGACCTTATTCGTTAACACTTACCGGTCGATGGGCAATGACTGCCTGTCGATCGGGTTTTAACGCACTTATTCTCAGAGTATTTCGTTCATGTTCCCGATGACTCCCATCGCGACGGCGCTTGTCCTGTGTTTTTGCGCAACTGCCGTGGCCGCGCCCATGGATAACAGCCACACACCTCGAAGTTTGCTGGCGCAGGCCAAAGGCTTGCCGAGCGAGTTCGAAGAACATTTCTTTGATGTGCCACTGGCGGTGCGCGTGGAACTTGATCAACGGTATCTTGGTGAGGCGATGGTCGTGTTGTCTCGCGATGATCGAATCACCCTGATTGACTTCGCGGATGTCAGCGACAGTACGATCAAGCCCAGTGAACGCGAGATCTGGGCTAATTATCTGAAACAAGGCGTAGCCTTGGGCGGCTGCCAGGGTAAATGTCCCGAGCAGCTGTTGGCCGTGCACTACAGCCTTGAAAACTCACTGGTGTCGATCCTCACTGAAAACGCTGAGCGCGACGATCAGGTACAGCATTACTACAACTTGCCCGAAGGCGGCAGCACCGGGTTGATCGTGCGTAACCAGTTGAACCTCAACGGCGGGCAGAATCAGGACCTGGGCGGACGCTACGGCCTGGAAGCCAGCAGCAGCCTGGGCAACTGGACCCAAACGGTCAACACGCAGTTGTCTCGACTCGGTGGTCTGGATAACAAGCTTTATCACGCCGTATACGAACTCTTTACCCAGCGCGAGCTGCAGGGCAGCTTTCTGCGCCTGGGCTATTTCACGCCGACGTCCGAAGGCCTGACCCGCCAGCCACGGGCTTTTGGCGCCACCCCTGACACCGCGCTGGGGGTCATGTACGGCAGCTCCGACAGCCTGGCCATCAACAACCCGAAACCGGCGGTCTATCCGATCTACGTCACCGCCAATCGACAGGGCTCGGTGGAGATCTACCGCGATGGTTTGCTGATCAACACCCAGGCAGTGCCTGCCGGGTTGCAGACCCTCGATACGCGTCCGCTGCCCGGCGGTATTTATGAAGTGGAAGTGCGTCTGATCGAAGACGGCCAGATCACCTCCAGCACTCAAGAGCTGGTCTACAAACCCAACAACTGGCGTAACCACGACGAGCGCTGGCGCTACAACCTGTTCGCCGGTCGTGAATCGAAACTGCTCAGCAACTGGGAAGAGCAGGCCGACGGCGACATGACGGCGGGGACCGCGCTCAACTTCCTGTGGCACCCGCGAGTCATCCTGGGCCTTTCGGCTCGACAGGTGCGCGACTCCCTGCAATACGGGACGTCGGTCGATTGGGCCATCGTCAACAACGCCAGCCTTTATGCCAACGTCTACAAGACCGAGGATTACGGTACCGGCCTCGACGTGCAAGGGCTGTATTCCTATGGCAGCGGCAGCATCGTCGCCAGCCATAACCGTAGCTGGCTGGACACCACCCGGCTGTACGACACATTGCCCGATGGCACGCGGGTGCGTCAGCGCAACGTGTTCGTTGGCCAGACCAGCAACTCGTCGCTGTCGATAAACCATCGACTCAACAGCAAAAGCTCGGTCAATGCCCGGGTGTCCCACAGCGAAGGCAACACCAACGGCACGGGCGTGGACCTGGGCTGGACCCAGCGTACCCAACTGTTTGGCAGCGATGCCAATTGGCGCCTGTCGCTGTTCGATCGACCGGGCAGCGTGAGCTCGGGAGACGACCGCAATCGCGGCATCGACTTGAGTGTGAATATCGCGTTGGGCGGCCCCGGTGAACAGCTTTCCGGCAGCATTGGCACCCGCACCGCGAGGGAAGGCGGGCGCGACAACAATGCCTCGATCACCTATCGCAAAACCCTGCAGGACCATGTGCTGCAAAGCGTCTCCGCCACGGCCATCACCGACACCTACGGCATCGGCTTGAATGCCATGGCGACCATGGGCTCCGACCTGGTCAACGGCGACGGCTTCATCCAGCGTTCATCCTTCAACAACGACCTCACCGGGGGCCTGAACCTCGATAGCACCGTGGCCGTCGGCGGGCAAAAGATGGTCATGACCAGCCAATTCCACCGCAACGGCGCCGGCATGATCATTGACGTGGAGTCGGACATCGAGGACATCGCCTTGCGCGCCGATGATTTGAGCGGCGGCAGCGCGATACTCAAGCCCGGGCGCAATTTCGTGCCGATCACCGCCTACAAAAGCAGCTCGGTCAGTTTTGATTTCGAGGGCAACCACGTACCCGCGGCCACCATCCAGCCGTCGCGTTCCAGCTATCACCTGAACAAGGGGGGCGTGGAATATCGCCAGGTCAAGGTGATGAGAACCCTGACCGTCCTCGGGCGCCTGATCGATCCCCAGGGCAACCCGCTCAAGGGCCACCACATCATCAACCACGCCAGTCGCGGGGTGAGTGAAGTGGACGGCTTCTTCTCCATGGAAATGAACGCCGGTTCGCCAACCCTGGAAGTGCGCCACGGCAGCCAGTTGCTGTGCCAGTTCCGCCTGGATACGAACAGTGGGCACACCGAAAACAACGTACTGATGATCGGCGATTTGCGCTGTACGCCGGATACGTTGGCGGATGCGACTTATCTATCTGAAGGTCGGGGTTAGTGGGCGTGGAGGATAAAATCAGCGTGATACGCCTACTCAAACAGACGGCCAACGTTTTGATGTTGTCTGGATTGCTGGGGGCAGTGAGCGAAGCGGCTGTCATGGAGATAGAAGCGAAATTCAGTCCGGATCCATCCAACCCGCTGGTCAATAAATTTATCAATACAACGAAGTTCACCGGGTTCTGCCAGGGTAACGAACCGGCGTGTGAGCGACGAGGACTGTCCAGTTTCAGGACACCCATTACATTCACTGCAACCAGACCCATCCGGGTCCATGAGACCAATCGCCGTGAAGCCGCAATGTTCAGCATCCCGGCGGAATGGCGAACATTGACAGTTACCAAAATGGGGGGTGCAAGCACTGAAACGGCGGAAGTGAAAGTACGTATGCCTGGTTTCGCGGTTAACTATCGCCTCAGCCACGATGCACGCGATTTGGTTGGGCGTCCAGATTTGGGTTCTAACGCCGCTCACGGACTTCTATGGCAAGGAGGGCTATGGTTGAGTCCTCCGTCACCCTGTCAGTGGGCGATAAAGGCTAGTACAAATACGAGGGAGCATGAAACGTTCTGGCTTACTCCGGCGGGTAGCGCTTGTCATAAAGCACCTAACTACATTATTCCAGAGTTTGATTATAAGTCTTTTGACTTTGCTTACGAGCTTCAAACCCCTGAGCCCTTGAAGTTGTCGCAGGGCACTTACACCGGAAGTATTCAGTACTCCGTCGGCCCCGGTAAGGATTTTGATATGGGTGATGTCATGTTACCCAGTGAGGACTCCCTAACGCTGAACTTCACACTTACCGTTGAGCATATGCTCAAGGTTGAAGTTCCACCCGGTGGTCATCGTGTGGAATTGGTCCCGCAGGGTGGCTGGCAATCCTGGCTGCAACAAGGCCGAAAGCCGACGCGTTTATTCAAGGACCAAACGTTCAATATCTCGGCCAGTTCGCGTTTCAAAATGGAGCTGGAGTGTCAGTACACCCAGGATGGCAATACCTGCTCTTTGCAAGAGCCGATTTCGGGCCACGTTGTTCCATTGAATATCAGCGTCAGTCTTCCTCATGGCTTGACCGATGCAAGTGGGCAGCCCGTGACCCGCCGACAACTACTTCTTAATGGTAGCGGTACCAAGCTGTTTCAACCCGGTTTTTATGTGGAGCGCAGGCCGGGGACTCTGCACTTCGAAATCCCATCCAGCGAAGTGGCTGAAATGATTCGCCCTGGCCGATCACGATATTATTCCGGCAATGTAACGGTTATCTGGGATTCGGAAGTTTGATTGTTTTCGATATTCATTTTTATTAAGTGAGGTACTGAAACATGAAGCGTTTGTTAGCCTTAATGGGTTTTTGTTTGTTCACCCAAACGGTTCATGCCGGACCGAGTATCAATATCGGCACCGTTTACGATTATCTGGACGGTGATAAGAGCACCTATCTGAAGCGAGTATTCAATGGCGGCGACAGTACGGCGTTCGTCAAGGTCAACATTCTCGAAATTCTCTACGATGCCGATGGCAAGTCACAGGAAGTGCCGCTTAAAACCAATGCCGATGGCAGCGGTCGCGATGGTTTGATGGCAAGCCCCGCGCGACTGATCGTGCCGGCCAATGGCATGCAGGGCACCCGTCTGCTGTTCATGGGCGAACGGGACAGGGAGCGTTATTTCCGGGTGCGATTCGTACCCGTGGTGCCGGAGAAGGAGGATGAATTCGCGGTGTCCAGCGAAGAACGGGAAGACTACAAAAAGTCCCTGTCGGCCGGGGTCACCGTACTGGCAGGTTACGGCGCGGTGTTTTTCGTACGGCCAAAGGAAACACGCTTCGACAGTGCGATTGAAAACAACGCAGGCACGTATCGGATCCGCAACAACGGCAACAGCGTGGTGGTGGTCGATGAGTTCAAGGATTGTTCGGTTAAAAACGAACAGGACTGCCAGCCCACCACCAAGCATCACATCCTCGCGGGCCGTACCTTTGAGTTCGAAAAACAGGCCGGTCGTGAGTATCAATTCACCCTGGTGGAAGGTGAGCGCAGTAAAAAACTGGACGTGAAGGGATAACCCATGAGCACAAAGCTGACCCAGGTCTTGTTGTCGGTTGTTGCCATGTGCACGAGCGCCAATCTCTTCGCCGCCCGGGAAGAGCACACCTTCGAGGTGTTCGTGACGATTCCGACCCAGGCGTTTTATGTCATTCCATCGGACCCGGGCTGGATCCATCGCGAACAGCAACTGCCTTGGAACTTGTCGTCGTCGACACTGGGTGGCTTGCGCAAGTACTTCGATGTGAAGAACGAAGCGGGCTCGATCGAGGCGCGGCTGGAAGGACGACCGTATCTGTCCAACGGCACCGACGCTCATGACATTGCCTTGCGGGTGCTGTTCAACGGCAAACAGTTGAACGAGCTCGAGAGCAGCGAGGTGGTGTCCCTGGCCGAGGCGGCGCCTGGCAAGCGCGTGTTGCTGGAAATCCTCCCGACGCCACCTGCCGATGGGGTTTACAAGCCCGGCAATTACTTTGGCAGCGTCAACATGATCTTCAACGCGGTGATGCCGGATGCCTGATACCGATTGTGTGGGGCGCAAGGGATGATTCGTTTTCAAGCGTTACAACCATGGGCGGGCGCAATGGCCGTGCTCCTGGGATCGCTGTCATCGGTATGGGCGCAAGAGGTACAAATTCAAGCCTCGTTCAAGCCGGACTCGGCGAATCCGCAGCGTAACCAATTCCAGAATGACACCCCTCCCAGTGGTTACTGCGCCAGCTATCCCAGCGAATGCCGGGACAACGGGATGTTCAGCCTGCGGGTGCCCATCGAGTTCGACTCCAGTGGGCCAATCGTGGCCAATCATGGTGATGCCCGGCAAGGCGCGATGATCAAGGTCCCGGCACAATGGCGAGAGCTGACGGTCATTCATGAAACGACTGGCGAACCGGAAACAGTGAAGGTTCGAATCGCCGGGTTCGGCTCTGCTTATGTCACTGACGATGTGATTCAGCTGGTGGGCGCAGGTAACGATTATCGAGAGGCCCATAATAAATTGTGGGGCAGCAGTTGGGTGAATGCGCCATCACCCTGCCTATACAGTGGCGTGGGTTTTTTTGCGCCACAAAGGTATCGTTTTTTCTGGAAAACACCTTCTGAAGTTTCATGCCAGAAACAGGCGAAATTCGACGTGCCGTGGATGCGTTACGAATATGTCGATTTTGCGTATGAATTGGTGACCCCTAACCCTTTGGGCATGTCCTCGGGAAAATATCTAGGTAACTTGACCTACACGATCGGCCCCCACGGCGATTTCGACTTGGGCGACATCATGCTGCCCAGCAGTCCTTCATTGACGTTGAACTTCGCCCTGGACGTACAGCACACCCTCAAGGTCGAGGTGCCTCCTGGTGGAAGCCGTGTTGAACTGGTCCCGCAGGGTGGCTGGCAATCCTGGTTGACGCAAGGGCGCAAACCGACGCGCCTGTTCCGCGACCAGACCTTCAATATTTCCGCCAGTTCACGTTTCAAGATGCAGTTGCAGTGCCAGTACGTCCTGGGCAATACCTGCTCGCTAAATGAACCGTTGTCCGGCGACTTTGTGCCATTGAACGTTGGCGTCAGTCTGCCCCATGGCTTGACGGACGCGGGCGGCCAACCTGTCAATCGTCGGCCATTGCGCCTGGACGGCAGTGGCACGCAGTTGTTCATGCCAGGGATTTATGTGGATCGCAAACCGGGAACGATGCATTTCGAAATACCCGCCAGTGAAGTGGCAGAAATGATTCGCCCCGGACAACAACGACGGTATTCGGGACGCGTGACGGTTATATGGGATTCAGAAGTTTAGTGTCTTGCGCCAATGCAGTGAAAAGGAGTGCAGCAATCATGGAAATACTCAGGAAAATCATCCAGCTGACCGGGGTGGGTCTGGCGGGTGCGCTCATGCAGAGCGCGCTCGCCAGCACCGTTGAAATGACCGCGGTATTTCGTCCCGATCCGGCGAAGCCGATGCAAAACACCTTTATCAATACGACCCCTCAGGGCGGGTATTGCGGAGATCACCCCGAGTACTGCGAGGCGGGCGTTTTCAGCATTTTGTTGCCCGTTCGCTTCCGGGTGGCGGCAGACATACCGGCGATGCATGAGCAGCGTCGGGGCCCGATGTTCCGGGTTCCTTCATCCTGGCGAGACGTCACGGTGGTGCACGACGTGACCGGAGAGTCCGAGACGCTCAGGATACGCGTGAACGGGATCGGGGCCGCGTACACGATCAAGAAGCCTCTGCCCACGGGGATCTGGCAAAGTACCTGGGTCAATGCGCCGCCCCCCTGTGGATATGGCGGGGTGGGGTATGGCACTGCCTTGTACTATGCGTTCTTCTGGCGAGTGCCGGCCAATGCGGGGGTGTGCGCCAAGCAGGCACAAAAAGACATCACCCAGGACTACCAGTTCGCTTATGAAAACACCGGGTTCAGCTACGAGCTGGCCACGCCCAACCCGCTCAAGATGTCGGCAGGCACCTATCGTGGCGTACTGAATTACACCGTCGGGCCACATCAGGATTTCGACATGGGCGATGTCATGTTGCCTGACGACGATCTGATCACCCTCAACTTCACGTTGGATGTCGAGCACACCTTGAAGGTGGATATTCCCCCAGGCGGCGACAAAGTGGAGCTTGTTCCGCCAGGGGGATGGCAGGCCTGGCTGACCCAGGGGCGAAAACCGACCCGGTTGTTTCGTGATCAAACCTTCAACATTTCTTCGTCCAGCCGTTTCAAGATGCAGCTTCAGTGTCAAATCACCGGATTAACCGATTGCATGATTCGCGACCCCGTTTCACAGCGAGCTGCCGTGGTGAAACTGAGCGTCACCTTGCCCAACGGTTTGACGGATACCTTCGGGCAACCGGTCACGCGGCGTCCATTGCATGTCGGGCAGGCGAATGCCCAGACATTCAACCCCGGTTTTTATGTGGATCGCGCACCCGGCACCCTGCACTTCGAAATTTCACCTTACTACGTGGACTACATGATCAAGCCCGGCGAACCCTCCAAACAATACAGTGGCAACATCATCGTGATTTGGGATTCCGAAGTGTGATGCAAAACGCCTGCCCTGAAGGCGTGAAGCCTTCAGGGCGAGTTCTGCCGACAACAATGAATTATCACCCGGGATTAGCGTCGGGCGACTTCAACAGGAAGGCACTCGGTGTGACTTCCCGGTTGCAGGTATGGCGTCAGGATCGGTGCCATGCCCTTGAGCACTTGCACTGGCAACGCCGAGGTGAACTTGAAGGCCTCGGCCGTGCGCCCCGGCACGAAGGCGGTCAAGGTGCCGAAGTGGGTGTCGCCGATGTAGAACACAAAGGTTGCCGTGCGGTTGATCGACTTCGAACTCAGGATCCGTCCGCCCGAACCGATCGCTTCAATGCGGTTGTCGCCGGTGCCGGTCTTGCCGCCCATGGCCAACGGCTTGCCATCGGGGGTGATGAAACTGCCGGCGACGCGCTTGGCCGTACCGGCGTCGACCACCTGGGACAAGGCTTCGCGCATGGCCTTGGCAACCTCGGACGGCATTACCCGTTTGCCAACGTCCGGGTCATTGATCAGTTTGGTCTCATAGGGCGTGTTCGCCGCGAAGTGCAGGCTGTCGATGCGCAACGTCGGCATGCGCACCCCGTCGTTGAGGATGGTGCCGATCAGCTCGGCCAGTGCGGCCGGTCGGTCACCGGAGCTGCCGATGGCGGTGGCCAGCGAAGGCACCAGGTGATCGAATGGATAGCCGACTTGCTGCCAGCGCTGGTGGATGTCGAGGAAGGCTTCGATCTCCAGGATGGTGCGGATGCGGTTGTCGCGTGCGCCCTTGTGCCGGCTCTTGAACAACCAGCTGTAGACTTCCTGGCGCTCGAACTGGCTGGCTTTGACGATGTCCTTGAAGGTGGCGTCCGGGTGGGTCAGCAGGTAGCCCATCAGCCACAGGTCCAGCGGGTGGACCTTGGCAATGAACCCTTGGTCGGGCAAGTCGTAGGTGCCGGGTCCATAAGCCAGGTACAGGCGTTCGAGGCGCTCGTCGGTGAGTTTTTCCTTGTCGATGCTGGATTTTTCGCCGGTGAGGTGCGAGCGCACAAAGGTGTTGAAGCTCTGCTGGCTGGCCTGCGGCAGCAGGTAGCGGTGCACGGCGGCCAGGCGGATCGGGGTCGGGCGCATGCTGTCGAGGAAGGTCTCGAGTCGCGCCTGGGTGTCCTTGTTCTTGTATTTCTTCCAGAACTTGAGCAGGAACGACGTGCCCTCGCGGTCGGCAAACGAGGCCAGGTATTCCTGACGCCGAGGGTCGCGGTCGTCCTTGAGCAATTCGGCCCGGTTGTTGGGGCCGGAATACGTGGTGTAGCGCACCAGGTCGCGCATCAGCCGAATGAACGGCAGGTTGATCGACTCGCGCAGGGCGTCGCGCAGGGTCGGGTTGCGACCATTGTCTTCCTTGCGGAAGTTATTGAACGTGTGCAAGCCGCCACCGGTGAAAAACGCTTCGCCGGGGCTGGCGGAATACTTACGATCCAGCGCGGCGCCGAGCATGGGTTGCAGGCTGTGGTCTTTGTTCTGGATCAAGTAATCGACCACCCAGCGGCTCAGGCGATCCTGTTCCGGTATCTCGACTTTCTTCAGGTCCGGGACGGACATCTCGCCGTATTTGTCATGCAACTCGGCAATGATCTGCAGGTAAGTGGTCAGCACGCGCATTTTCGCCGTGGAGCCCAGTTCCAGCTTGCTGCCTTCATTGATGTCGAACGGTTGATCGGTGCTGTCGGTTTGGACTCGCACCCGTGAGCCATCCGGTGTCAGCTCGAACAGCGTGAAGCTGTAGCGCACCTGGGCGGTGCTGGTGGGGGTCAGCAAGCGTTCGCCCATCAAGCCGACTTCAGCGGCATAGGCCGGGTCGGCCAGGCGTTTGAGGTAGGCGGTGGCCTGGGTTTGCAGCTCGCCTTGCAGGGTGCTGGTGGCAGAGAGGTCGAGCCGATCGAGATCGTACAACGGACGATTGAGCAACCCGGCCAGGCGGCTGCGGGCCACGCTGATGCCTTTGTTGGTTTCGATCGGTTGAATGGTCGGTTGGGTCGCCCAGTCGCGATACGTGACTTTGCTGGCCAGGGCCGCGGCGGCAAAGGGCGCATCGATCACGCCGTTTTGTGCCAGCAGGCGAATGTGGCTGTCGGTGAGCTCGGCCAGTTCATCGTGGCCTTTGGTCAAGTAATGGGACGGGCGGCGCTGGGCAATCATCAACGACAGCATCTCGCGCAGGGCCAGGCCTTTTTCCGCCAGGCTTTTCGGATCCGTGGCGTCGCTCGCCAGGGTTTCGTTGGCCTTGTTGAAATCGGCGCCATACCACACGCGCAAACCCTCGGCCATGCCATGGACTTCACCGTGGCCCGGTACCGCCGACAGCGGCACACTATTGAGGTAGTCGCGCACTATGTTCTGCCGGGCCTTGAGCGTTTGCGGACCATCTTGATAGGCGCGCACGGTGGCGGAAATCATCTGGCGAATTTTTTCCCCACCCGAGACGGTCAACCCATCGGGTGAATGCCGATACTTTTCCAGTTGCGTGGCCAGGGTGCTGCCACCTGCCGATTGACCGGGCAGGTGCAGCATCTTGGCGACCTGGGTATAGGCCGCCATGCCGAACCGCGGCCAGTCCACGGCCGGGTTGGCAAGAGGCTGGCGAGGGTCGAGCAAAAACCGGTTTTCGATGAACAGCAGGCTGTTGACCACCACCGGCGGGATCGCCTCGAAGCTGGAATAGAGCTGTTGCGGATACTTGTATTGGTACAAGGGGTTGGCGCGGCAATCGGTGATTGACAGCCCTGCCTGGATTTTCTCCGCATAGGGCACGAACAGGCCCTTGTCCGTGTAGTCCATCAAAGCCTTGGAAAACCGGGTCTGGGCAGAAATGACGTAGTCACGCTTGAGCAGCCGCGGGAGAAATTCGTCCAGCGAGCTATAACCCAGGCGCACGTCGAATGGACCCGCGCCAGGGTAGTGAATGGCGTCGCTGGGGCCGGGTTTGAGTTCATAGTTCAGGGTTTTGGCAAACTTGCTGACTTCCCTGGCTTGAAACCTCGAGGTGCGCATCTCCTTGGACGCTGCCAGACCCACGACAATCGCAATGATGACCAACAAAAGCCAAAACGCTTTCCAGCCGTGCTTGACGCGGCTGCGAGGGGGTTTTTCAGGTAATGGCGCTTCATCCACGGGTTCAGTCTGGACCACGGTTGTACTCGAATCGGTTTGCTGTAAAGCGCCCATAGTCGATTGATCCATTCACGCAGATTGATCGGACTTGACTGAAGCTTAGTCGGTGGTTGGCGTTGGTGAAAAAATAGTGAAGCCCCAATCATCGTGGATCCACTTTCATCTCCACCATAAAAAATTTGTTTGTCACGTAAGTGATACATCACAGCCAACTGGCATCCCAAAGCGGGTAGTCGCCGAATTTTTCTACAAATCCTGCACGCAATGGGTTGGCAACGATATAGCGTGCGAACGGCAAGAGATCTTCACCATCGCGGATAGCCCGATCGTGATAGCCGGTTTGCCAGAGTGGGCCACACCGACCAGTCATGTTGTTCACGGCTTGGGTGCTGCGGGCCTTGGTGGCGCCGATAACGCTCCCTGGATTGCCGTCATGCAACTGCATCAGCCAATGAAAGTGATCGGGCATGACAACCCAGGCAATTGAGCTCACTAGCCCCGAGTCATGAGCTCGACGAAATTGCGCAACAAGCAATCGCCCTATACGCCAATCGGAAAAGATGGGCTGACGCTTGTGAATGACTGTCGTGATGAGATAAGCGCGACCGTGTTCGGAATTCCGGCCGGAGCGCAGGCGATGTGAATTTGGACGAGTAGGCAATCCATTGCCTCCTTAGCGTGATTGTCGGGCGACGCTATCAGGCTAGATCTCGCCAGGCATTTTGGGTCCTCAATTGTTGAGTGAATATTCTGATTGTCATGAAGGATTGGTGAGGTTGCCCCTGTGGCGAGGGGATTCATCGGAATGCCGCACCACCCCGCTCGGCTGCGCAGCAGTCGTAAATTCTGACAACTCAATCTGTCTGAATGGGCGCAGGGGCCGCTTTGCGACCCAGCGGGGATAAATCCCCTCGCCACGGCTGTGCCGAATACCGCGCAATATTCGGCATCGTTTCAAAAGCGAAAAATCCTACAAGGATCAGATAATTCATCTCCGTGAATGGGGTTTTTGCCGAGATTTATTCCTGATTTTTGTTGTTTATAGAGTGAAAATCTCTACCATCAGCTTTTTATACTACTGCCCCCGCTGATCTCGCAGGTTTTCCTGCAAGACGGCCCTGCCCACGAAGCAGAGTCGGTCAAGGCAGGCGATGGCTTATCGGTCAACGCTTCGCCACTCGGTGGATATATCCAATAACAAGACGAGGTTGTACCCCATGCCCGTAGGCAATCACCTGCCCCACGGCGAGACCGCTCAGGGCGGCCCGCTCAAACGTGAACTCGGCGAACGGCATATTCGCTTGATGGCACTCGGTGCCTGTATCGGCGTCGGTCTGTTTCTGGGTTCGGCCAAGGCCATTGAAATGGCTGGCCCGGCCATCATGCTGTCCTACATCATCGGCGGCCTGGCCATCCTGGTGATCATGCGTGCGCTCGGCGAGATGGCCGTGCACAACCCGGTCGCCGGCTCGTTCAGCCGTTACGCCCAAGACTACCTCGGCCCATTGGCGGGCTTCCTGACCGGTTGGAACTACTGGTTCCTGTGGCTGGTGACCTGTGTCGCGGAAATCACTGCCGTGGCGGTGTACATGGGCGTCTGGTTCCCTGATGTGCCGCGCTGGATATGGGCGCTGGCGGCATTGGTCAGCATGGGTTCGATCAACCTGATCGCGGTGAAAGCCTTCGGTGAATTCGAGTTCTGGTTCGCCCTGATCAAGATCGTCACCATCATTGCGATGGTGTTCGGTGGTATCGGCATCATCGCATTCGGTTTCGGCAACGAGGGTGTGGCCCTGGGGATTTCCAATCTCTGGACCCACGGCGGCTTCATGCCAAACGGTGTGCAGGGCGTATTGATGTCCCTGCAAATGGTCATGTTCGCCTACCTCGGCGTGGAAATGATCGGCCTGACCGCCGGTGAAGCGAAGAATCCGCAGAAGACCATCCCCAGCGCCATCGGCTCGGTGTTCTGGCGGATCCTGCTGTTCTACGTCGGCGCGCTGTTCGTCATCCTGTCGATCTACCCGTGGAACGAAATCGGCACCCAGGGCAGCCCGTTCGTGATGACTTTCGAGCGTCTGGGCATCAAGACTGCCGCGGGCATCATCAACTTCGTGGTGATCACTGCCGCGCTGTCGTCCTGCAACGGCGGTATCTTCAGCACCGGGCGCATGCTCTACAGCCTGGCGCAGAATGGCCAGGCCCCGGCCGGCTTTGCCAAGACTTCCAGCAATGGCGTGCCGCGTCGGGCCTTGCTGCTGTCGATTGGTGCCCTGCTGCTGGGCGTGTTGCTCAACTACCTGGTGCCTGAGAAAGTGTTTGTCTGGGTGACGGCGATTGCCACCTTCGGCGCAATCTGGACCTGGGTGATGATCCTGCTGGCCCAGCTCAAGTTCCGCAAAGGTCTGAGCGCCAGCGAGCGTGCCGGCCTCAAATACCGCATGTGGTTGTTCCCGATCAGCTCGTACCTGGCGCTGGCGTTCCTGGTGCTGGTGGTCGGCCTGATGGCGTATTTCCCGGACACGCGCGTGGCGCTGTATGTGGGGCCTGCGTTCCTGGTGCTGCTGACAGTGTTGTTCTACATGTTCAAGCTGCAACCGACCAATATCGCGCAGGGTGCGGTGCGTTCGGCTTCGTAAATCGTAACGCCTGAAATGCAAAAGCCCCGATCGAATGATCGGGGCTTTTTTTCATCCTGTAGGAGCCGGCTTGCCGGCGAAGGCGTCCTTGGGCATTGCGCCGCACTTTCGGGTGCCTTCTCTGGCAAGCCAGCTCCTACTAGGCGGCGACCGCCGAAGCCGGTCGATTCAAGCGCTTGTTGAACTCAAGCCACGCCCCCAGCAACGCCATCAACCCGGCCCCTACCAACGCGGTGAAGATTTGCATGGCGAAGGCATCGTCGGTCAGCGCGTTGAGCATGTCCGCCAGAGGCGCCAGCAACACGCCCAGGCAGAAAATCTCCAATGAAAAACGCCCCATGCGACAGCTCTGCTGCGCCAGCCAGTTTTGCGTCCAGCCGGTGTTTGGCAACAGCTTCGCGGTGACGTAGGCCAGCGCCAGGAAGTGCAGCAGACGCACCGGCGACAGGTTGGTCTTGCTGATCGGATACAGCAGATTGCCCAGGCTGGCGGGCATCAGGGCGTCGTGGATCTGCGGCCAGCGCCAGGCGATGGTCAGCACCGCGGCGATTACGCAATACACCGCCGCCATCATGAACAACGGCTGGCGCACCAGCGGCCGGATGTCGGGCACGCGAGGGCGTTGAGCATGCATCGCTGCCGCACCGCCCAGGACAAACAGCAGTTGCCAGGCCACGGGGTTGAAGTACCAGACGCCATCCTTGATCGCCGCCAGGTTCCAGCCGAACAACGGCACAGTCATGTACAGCGCAAAGGACACCGCCACCACCGGCCAGACCTTGCGTACCAATATCGGCAGCACCAGCGGCAAGCCCGCCAGCAGCACGATATAGAGCGGCAGCGGGTCCATCAGGTTCGGCTTGAAACGCAGCAACAATTCATCGATCAGGGCCTGCTGAGGGTCGCTGATGAAATGATGCATGCCCATTTCTTCCACAAGGTCGCGGGTTTCCACGTGGCTGTTGGCGAAGAACACAATGCCCATCAGCATCGCCAGCAGGAAGATGTGCACCACATAGAGCACCCAGGCGCGGCGCAGGATTTTCACACAAGCGATCAAAAAGCCCTCGCGCGCCAGGACTTTGCCGTAGGCCAGTACGGCCGCGTAACCGGCGAGGAACACGAAGACTTCGGCGGCATCGCTGAAGCCGAAGTTGCGCAGCGTGATTTGACCCAATGGGTTGTGGGGCACGTGATCCCAGAAAATGAAGATCAGTGCCAGGCCGCGAAAAAAATCGATCCGATGATCGCGCGCTAGCGTCATGACGTCAGTCTCGTAGACAGGTATTGAACAAAGGATTAGCCGAAGGCGCAAAAAAGTTGCGCGCCGCATATTGGCGGCGCGCAGGGTGGACTGATTCGCCGGCAATTGCAAAGGCGGGGTATTTCGGAATGTCTCCTGCCCTGGTTGCTAGTCCCGACCGCTGGTCTGAAAGGTTGGTCGACCTGCGATTTCTGACAGTAGACAAGCTCAAATACCTGTGTGTTCAGCGTTCTGTCGCAGGAGCGTTACATGAGGCTTTCATGCAAAGGCTTGTCCAGCTATACGGTGATTGGCGTTGCGAATACGCTGATTCACTGGCAGATCTTTTTTCTCTTGAGCGTGGCTGCCGGCTTCACGCAAGCGGCCAGTAACCTGGCAGCCTTTTGCGTGGCGGCCTCGTTTTCCTTTTATATGAACGCGCTCTATACCTTTGACGCCAAGGCGTCGGTTGGCGGCTACCTGTCGTTCATGCTGGCGATGGGGGCACTCAGCTTCGGCGTCGGTCATGCCGGCGATGTCTGGCGCTTGCATGGCCTGCTGACCGTGGCGTTGTTTTCCGGCCTGAGCCTGGTGCTGGGTTTCCTGTTTTCCAAATACGTGGTGTTTCGTGAGCGTGATTCATGAAGGTTTCGCTTATCGTCCCGGTGTTCAACGAAGAACAGGCAATCAATCTGTTTTACGAGGCGGTACGACGCGAATTGAAACTCGACGGTGCCGAGGTCGAGATCGTGTTTATCAATGACGGCAGCACCGATGGCACTGCCGCACAGGCCGCGGCCCTGGCGCAGAGGGACGAACAGGTGATGCTGATCAATTTCTCGCGCAATTTCGGTAAAGAGCCGGCGCTGTTTGCCGGGCTGGAATATGCCAGCGGCGATGCGGTCATCCCGATGGACGTCGATCTGCAGGACCCTATCAGCGTCATCCCGCTGTTGATCGAGCAATGGCAACAAGGCGCGGACGTGGTTCTGGCCAAGCGCCGCGACCGCACCTCCGACAGTTACTTGAAGCGCCACAGCGCGGCGCTGTTCTATCACCTGTTGAATCGAATTTCCTACACCCGGATCGAAGAGAACGTCGGTGACTTCCGGCTCATGGACCGCAAGGTGGTGGACGTGATCCGCACCTTGCCCGAGCATCAATTGTTCATGAAAGGCGTGCTGTCCTGGGCCGGGTTCAACACGGTGGTGGTGGAATACGAGCGGGCCGAGCGCGTGGCAGGCAGCAGCAAGTTCAACGTCTGGAAATTGTGGAACCTGGCACTGGAGGGTGTGACGTCGTTCAGCACTGTGCCGCTGCGCCTGTGGACTTACGTCGGCGGCGGGATTTCGATTTTTGCGGTGCTTTACGCGGTGTACATGGTGCTGGACAAGATTTTCTTTGGGAACAGCGTGCCCGGTTACCCCTCGTTGATGACTGCCATCCTGTTTCTCGGCGGTGTGCAACTGATCGGCATCGGCATCCTCGGCGAATACGTTGGCCGGATCTACATAGAGGCCAAGCACCGGCCGCGTTATGTGGTGAAGGACATCGTCGGCGGCAAAGACAGGCGCAAACCCTAAATGGGCAGGTTCAGCGATTTCTTCATCAAGGAACTCACTCGACGCCAGGCCTGGCTGTTTTTTCTGTTCGCGACCTTCGTGTATGTCCTGCCGCTGATCCTCGCGGATTTTCCCTACATTGATGACAACTGGCGTTCGCTCTCGGCCGGTATGGCCTGGGCAAAGGAAGGGCGATTGTTCGCCGAGTTGTTCTACAAAGCGCTGACCTTCAGCAACGGCGCGCCGAACATCTTTCCCCTGCCGCTGTTGATCGCCACCCTGGCCATGTCCTGGGCACTGACCAGCCTGACCTTTCATCACTTCCGCCAGCCAACCATCAGTTGCTGCCTGGTGTTGTTACCGCTTTTTTATAATCCGTTCTTCCTGCAAAACCTGACCTATCAATACGACGGTCCGATCATGACCTTGAGCGTGGTGGCGGTGATCTACGCCATCACGTTTCATCACCCTTCACGCATTTTGCAATGGCTGGTGCCTTCCTTCCTGATCGCACTGGCGCTGGGCCTGTATCAAGTCAGCATCAATGTGTTTCTTGGCCTGTGCTGTCTGGAAGTACTCAGGGCGGTCAACGACCAAGTGGGCTGGGAGCGGTGGGGCGGCTTGATCGGCTGGAGGATTGCCCAACTGCTTCTCGGCTGGCTGATTTACGGCGTCAGTGCATTTCCCTTCATGGGACAGGGCCGCACGTTGTTGCTCAACGGGGAAGCGCAGCCTTTGCTGCAAATCCACATGAACATCGCGCGAGTGCTGGAGAAAGTCGTGCTGCTGTTCCATGGCGGATTTGCCTGGGTGTCTGCCGGATTGTTGCTGTGCGCCGTTGCCGGTGCTGTTTGCCTGGCATTGGAGATTATGAGGCGCAAGGACAGCGGATCGAAGAAGCTCCTGATCGGCCTGCTGTGTCTGCTGACCGTACCGGTCGTGGTGTTGCTGGTGTCCGGTGTCGCGCTGTTCTTTCGCGACTTCAACGAAGGCGCGAGGACCTTGATGGGGTTTGCGGTGTTGCTGGTGCTGCTGTTCTATTTGAGTCATCTGGCGCTGGCAATGCTTCATGAACGCCTGCCTCTGTTGTTGCTGGTGCCGCTGCTGGCCATGCTGTCGTTGTCGTTTGCCTATGGCCGGGTCCTGACGGTGCAAAAGGCCTTCGCCAGCAGTGCGCTGAACAGCCTTGAACGCGACATCGCCAGTCATCAATCCTTGCGTGACGCCAAGCGCATCTACATGTCGGTGACCTATTCCGATCACTGGCTGCTGGGAGCCGCGGGTTCGTTCAAGCAACTGCCGGTGCTGCATTATCTGCTGAACGTCGACTTCTACATGCTGGCTGAAAACCTGCCGAAAGTGGGCATCACCAACGTGATCGCGGAGAAGGAGCGACGCAACGCGACACGGGTGGGTTATCTAGACTACACACCCGTGGTGGAAAGCCAGTTCTACCGGATTTACCTGATTGGCGATTACGGCTTCATCGTCATGAAGGAGCCGGCCCCGATCAAATCGCTGCGTTGGTGACGCGCAATGTCGAGGCCGAGAAGGTCAGGCCGCCGCCACCTCATTGGGCTCGAAACTGTCCGCCCGCGCCATCTGCCACATCCGTGAGTAGAACTCGCCATTGATTTCACCGGTCAGCAACTCCCCCGGTTTGAGGAACACATGCAGCTGTGAAAACAACTTGATCTCGGTCGCCGACATGCGCCGTACCAAGTGCTTGGCTGACAGCTGGGATGGGTGTTCAAGGCCCGCGGCGGCAAGCATCTCAGCCAGGCCCTTGAGGGTGTTGCGATGGAAGTTGTAGACACGTTGGGCTTTGTCCGGCACCACCAGCGCGCGCTGGCGCAACGTATCCTGGGTGGCGACGCCGGTCGGGCATTTGTTGGTGTGGCAGCTTTGCGACTGGATGCAGCCGATGGCGAACATGAACCCGCGCGCCGAGTTGGCCCAGTCGGCGCCGATGGCCAGCACGCTGGCGATATCGAACGCGCTGACGATCTTGCCGCTGGCGCCGAGCTTGATTTTGTCCCGCAGGTTCAAGCCCACCAAGGTGTTGTGCACGAACAACAAACCTTCGCGCATCGGCACGCCGATGTGGTCGGTGAATTCCACGGGCGCGGCTCCGGTGCCACCTTCCTTGCCGTCGACGACGATGAAGTCCGGAAGAATGCCGGTCTCGAGCATGGCCTTGGCGATGCCCATGAACTCCCACGGATGCCCCAGGCAAAATTTGAAGCCCACCGGTTTACCGCCGGACAACTCGCGCAATTGCTGGATGAAATGCATCAGCTCTATCGGCGTGGAAAACGCGCTGTGGCGCGACGGCGAGATGCAGTCTTCGCCCATCAGAATGCCGCGGGTGTCGGCGATCTCCCGGGTGACCTTGTGCTTGGGCAGGATCCCGCCATGGCCCGGCTTGGCGCCTTGGCTCATCTTGATTTCGATCATCCGCACTTGAGG
Source organism: Pseudomonas sp. PSB11 (assembly GCF_014596605.1). Taxonomy (NCBI): domain Bacteria; kingdom Pseudomonadati; phylum Pseudomonadota; class Gammaproteobacteria; order Pseudomonadales; family Pseudomonadaceae; genus Pseudomonas; species Pseudomonas sp. PSB11. The sequence goes on along the minus strand of NZ_NOIO01000006.1, from coordinate 81,886 downwards.
TGTTCGTGCTTGAGCGGCGAAGCGTTCCGGGTCGAAGCGCCCGTCGGCGGTGCGGCAACCGAAATATCCGCTGCCCAGCTCCCACGTCAGATCGCCGCCGTGTTCGCGGTGATAGGGGCTGATGCTGCCTTCGCCGGTGTCATGGGCGAAGTTGCCGAGCTTGGCGCCCTGGTTCAGCGCGCGAATGGCGTTGGCGCTGAGCGAGCCGAAGCTCATGGCCGAGATGTTGAACACCGACGCCGAATACGGCTGGGTGCACTGCGGGCCGCCGACGGTGACGCGGAAACCGCTGGGGTCGCTCAAGGGGGCGGGACGCATCGAGTGGCCGATGAATTCAAAGCCGGACTGGTACACGTCGATCAATGTACCGAACGGTTTGTCGGCGCTCTCATTCTTGGCCCGGGAATAGACCAGCGAGCGCTGGGCGCGGGAAAAGGGCAGGGCGTCGCTGTCGGATTCGAGCAGGTATTGTCGGATTTCCGGGCGAATCGCTTCGACCAGGTAACGGATGTTGCCCAGGATCGGGTAATTGCGGCGCACCGCGTGGGGGCTTTGCAGTAGATCGAAAATGCCGATCAGGCTGAGGATGCCGGTGACGACAGTGATTGGCCAGAGCCAGTCGTGCTCCAGGAAGGGCAGGCTGGCGAGGGTGAAAATTACGCAGACGGCAAAGAAGGCGTAGCGGCTCAGGAGTGACAGGCTCATACGGTTTCCTTGGGTTCGGACTTAATGGTTTGCAAACCTGTGGCATGGGCTTTGGTGGCGAGGGGATTTATCCCCGTTGGGTGGCGAAGCCGCCCCAAAACCATTCATTGCGGTTTTAACTGAAATACCGCCTGCATTAGCTTTGTGATTGCTTCGTAGCTGATCGGGGATAAATCCCCTCGCCACTGGGAATCTATTCCATAGGAACGCATTTCAGTGCTATGTCAGGCGTTTTGGGCCTGGAGAAAAATCGAAAACAGCTCGGACTGGGACTTGATCCCCAGCTTGCTGTACATGTGTTTCCTATGGACTTTCACAGTCTCGATGGAGATTTCCAGTTTGCGGGCGATTTCCTTGCTGGAGCAGCCGCTGAGCATCAAGCGTCCGACATCCAGCTCCCTGGCGGTCAATTGTGCGCCCATGAGTTGTTGCACCGAAGCTTCCAGCTGCACGCGCCAGTCGCCTTGTACCGGCGCGGGGGCCGAGGCCGCCAGCACTTCGTTGGTCTCGTGGGGCAGACGCTGGCGCATCAACCCGAGTACCCATGGCTGGATCAGCGAAAGCAGGGCAATCTGCTGCGCACTGAAGCGTTGCTGGCTGCCCAGTGACAGGCACAAGGTACGATCGCCCTCCAATTGGCAATTAAACTGTATTTCGTTGGCCACGACATTCACACGAAAGTATCGTTGATAGTACTCGGTGAGTTCGAAATGCTCCGGCGCGACTTCCGACAGGCGATACAAAGCGCTGCGCGACTGCTCGCGGCTCGCGATGTAGAACGGATCGAGCAGGTACAGGCCGCGCAGGTAATCCTGGAACAGCGGGTCGGGGCTGGCGTCAATGCCTGGGCATTCGGCGAACACCTGTGGGTGCTGATCGGCGCTGAACAGCAGGGCCACCCAGCTGTCGCAGGGCACGTATTGATCCAGCAAGCGCACCAACTGCGTCCAGAAATTGGGCTTGTCCAAGGCATCGATCAATTGCCCGACCGAGCGGTGCCAGGCGATGTCGTCCAACGCGAGTGTCATGCCTCTACCCCTATCGTGTTACCCCGGCGGCGTGATTTTCGACCGCGTGCTTGCTGCGCATACTGGCGCACACACAACGACCGGGCAATCTTTCCGGCGTTCAGAACAAGGACTCCCCATGAAAGTCGAACTCGCCCAATTGGCAGGCCGTGACAATGACACGGCTTACAACCTCGAACGAGCCCTGGCGGCGATCAACGCCTGCGCTGCCGATACGCAACTGATCATGTTCCCGGAAAGCCACCTGATGGGCTTCCCGTGCGCGGAGTCCGTGGCCGAGGTTGCCGAATCGCTGGAGGGTCCGACCGTCAGCGCGATCGTCGCCGCCGCCCGTGAACGCAACATTGCCGTGGTCATCGGCACCAGCGAGCGCGACAACGGCCGGTTCTACAACACTACGTTGCTGATTACCCCAGAGGGTATCGCACTCAAGTATCGCAAGACGCACCTGTGGCCGTCGGAGCGAGGCGTGTATGAAGCCGGTGATCGCTTCGCCACCTGCCTGTGGAACGGGGTGCGTGTTGGTTTGCTGATCTGCTACGACATCGAGTTCCCGGAAACCGCACGCGCCCTGGCGCAACTGGGTGCCGAATTGTTATTGGTGACCAATGGCAACATGGACCCCTACGGTCCGACTCACCGCACCGCGATCATGGCCCGAGCCCAGGAAAACCAGGCGTTTGCACTGATGGTCAACCGGGTGGAAGAGGGCGATGGCGGTGTGTTGTTCGCAGGCGGCAGTGCGTTGGTCGATCCCTTGGGCACGCTGTTGTTCGAGGCCGGGCGTGACGAGGGGCAGTTTGCGCTGGAGCTGGACCTTGAGCGGTTGACGGTGGCGCGTCGGGATTATCGATACCTGGAGGATCAGCGGCTGAAGTTGCCGGGGGAATTGGTCGAACATGCTTGTGGATTGCGGGAGCTGATGATTCCTGCGCGTTAACTGATCGTTCCCACGCGTGGGAACGATCAAACCCGGAGCCTTTGATCATCGATGGCGGACATGTGATCCTTGCCGCTTTGAGTCAAAGGCCTCTTTTCATGTCGACGTTTCCCGCCCAACTTATCCACATCGCCGCCGCCCTGTTGATCGGCCCCGACGGCCGCACCCTGCTGGTGCGCAAGCGCGGCACCCAGGCATTCATGCAACCGGGCGGCAAAATCGAGGCCCATGAGCAACCGGCCAGCGCGCTGGCCCGGGAGCTGGAAGAAGAGTTGGGGCTGGTCATCGATCCGACGCAAGCCACTTTCCTCGGACAGTTCTCGGCCCCTGCCGCCAATGAGCCAGGGTTTGTCGTACAGGCCGAACTGTTTCTGCTGACCATCGATACCGATGTGTCCCCGGCCGCCGAGATCGAAGAGGTGCTCTGGATTGATCCAGGTGCCGACGGTGGTGTCGTTCTGGCGCCATTGACACGGGACCTGATCCTGCCGTTTTATCGAGCTTCGCTGACCGCGACCGCCTGATCATTTACGCAAAGGACTTCGCCCATGATCCCGCTTCAAGACCTGCTGATTTTCGCCGCTGCCGCGTTGTTGATGGTGCTGACACCGGGGCCGAACATGATCTACCTGATCTCCCGTTCGATTTGCCAGGGCCGCAAGGCCGGGGTCACTTCGTTGCTCGGCGTGGTCGCGGGTTTCTTTGTGCATCTGTTCGCCGCCGCGGCCGGGTTGACCGCCGTGTTCCTGGCGGTGCCGATGGCCTACGAAGTGTTGAAGTGGGCCGGCGCGCTGTACCTGTTGTGGCTGGCCTGGCAGGCGGTCAAGCCGGGAGCGCGTTCGCCGTTCGAAGCGCAACAACTACCACCGGATTCGTCGCGCAAGTTGATCACCATGGGGTTTCTCACCAGCGCCCTGAATCCGAAGATTGCGGTGTTCTACCTGTCGGTGTTTCCGCAATTCATCACCCCTGAGCACGGTTCGGTGTTCACTCAAAGTATCGTTCTGGGCCTGACCCAGATCAGCGTCAGTTTCTGCGTCAACCTGATGATCGCCCTGTTCGCGTCGGGCATCGCGTCATGGTTTGTCAGCAATCCGACCTGGCTGGCATTGCAACGTTATTTCATGGGCTTTGTGTTGTCGGCACTGGCGTTGCGCTTGATGCTCGAGCAAAAACGGATGGCCTGAACAGCTTTTGTGGCGAGGGGACAAGTCCCCTCGCCACAGAGGTGTTCTAGCGCACCGCGCTAACCCCATCCAGCGTCGAAAACGACGTGTCCTTGGCTGTCAGCAAGAAGTCCCGCATGTACGGCGCATCGAGCATGTCGGCCCGGATCGCCGCATACAGCGTCGCAAACAGGCCTTTCTCGCCCAGGCGCTTGGCCTTCACATAGCCCCGTGAGCTGTATTCATGCAGCGCCCAATGGGGCATGCCGCACACGCCGCGCCCGCTGGCCACCAGTTGCATCATCATCACCGTCAGTTCCGAGGTGCGGACCTGGGCCGGTTCGACGTCGGCCGGTTCCAGGAAACGCGTGAAGATATCCAGCCGGTCACGTTCCACCGGGTAGGTGATCAGGGTTTCGCTGAGCAAGTCTTGCGGGACGATGTAGGCCTTGCTGGCCAAGCGGTGCTGATTCGCCACCGCGAGCATCGCTTCATAGGTAAACAGTGGCACATAGGTGATCCCTACCAGTTCCACCGGGTCGGACGTCACCACCAGGTCCAGGTCGCCACGGGCCAGGGCGGGCAGTGGGGCGAAGGAGAAGCCCGAGGCCAGGTCCAACTCGACTTCCGGCCAGGCGTCGCGGAACTGGTCGATGGTCGGCATCAGCCACTGGAAACAACTGTGGCACTCGATGGCCATGTGCAAGCGTCCCGCGGTGCCGCCGGCCAGCCGCGCGATGTCGCGCTCAGCGGCGCGCAGCAGCGGCAAGGTGGCATCGGCCAGTTGCAGCAGGCGCAAGCCGGCACTGGTGAAACGCACCGGCTTGGTCTTGCGCACGAACAACGGCATGCCCATGCGTTCTTCAAGTTCCTTGAACTGATGGGACAGCGCCGATTGCGTCAGGTGCAGGCGGTCGGCTGCATCCACCAGGCTATCGGCTTCGCGCAAGGCGTGCAGGGTCTTCAGGTGACGGATTTCAAGCACCGTGGGGCTCCATGAGGAAAACTTGTGATCAACACGAAAAGGTTGAGTTTGTCTCATGATGGCTTCGCTGTCGACAATAGCGCCATCTTTTACCCAGGAGCAATTCGACATGGCCGTAGCCCACACCCTTGGTTTTCCCCGCATCGGTGCCGACCGCGAACTGAAAAAAGCCCTCGAATCCTACTGGAAGGGCGACATCGACCAACAGGCGCTGAAAAACGTCGGTCGCCAATTGCGCGCCCGCCACTGGCAATTGCAGAAAGACGCCGGTATCGACCTGCTGCCGGTCGGCGACTTTGCCTGGTACGACCAGGTACTGACTCATTCCCTGGCCTTCAGCGTGATCCCCGAGCGTTTCGACAACACCCGGGATGAGCGTGGCCTGCCGACCCTCGACACGCTGTTCGCCATGGGGCGTGGCGCCACGGCGAGCTGCTGCGGCTCGGAGCAGGGCTCAGAGCAATACGCCCAGGAACTGACCAAGTGGTTCGACACCAATTACCACTACCTGGTCCCGGAATTCAGCGCTGACCAGCAGTTCACGCTGAGCTGGGAACAGCTGTTCGATGAAGTCGATGAAGCCAAGGCCCTGGGGCACACCGTCAAGCCGGTGATCATCGGCCCGTTGACTTACCTGTGGCTGGGCAAAGTCAAAGGCCAGGACTTCGATAAACTCGACCTGTTGGAACGCCTGCTGCCGGTCTACAACGAGATCCTCGTGCGTCTCGCTGCCCAAGGCGTGGAGTGGGTACAGATCGATGAACCGATCCTGACCCTCGACTTGCCGCAGGAATGGAAAAACGCCTTTGAACGGGCCTACCACATCCTGCAGTACTCGCCGCTGAAAAAGCTGCTGGCCACTTACTTCAGCGGCCTGCAGGACAACCTCGGCCTGGCTGTCGGCCTGCCGGTGCAAGGCTTGCACATCGATGCGGTGCGTGCGCCGGATCAACTGCTGCACGTGCTCGATCGGCTGCCAACCTACAAGATTCTCTCGGTGGGCTTGGTCAATGGCCGCAACGTCTGGCGCTGCGAGCTGGAACCGGTGCTGGCGCAACTGCAATTTGCCCAGGAGCGTTTTGGCGACAACCTGTGGGTCAGCACCTCCTGTTCGCTGCTGCACAGCCCGGTGGACCTGGAGCGTGAAGACAAGCTTGATCCGGAACTGAAAAGCTGGCTGGCGTTTGCGGTGCAGAAATGTGGCGAAATCGCGGTACTGCGCGATGCCTTGAATGATCCGCAAGCACCCAAAGTGCAAGCGGCGCTGGCTCAAAGCCGTGCCATTGCGACCAGCCGCGCCGAGTCGCCACGTATTCACAAGGCCCAGGTACAGGCGCGGATCAACGCCATCGTTGCCACGGACAGCCAGCGTCATTCACCGTTTGCCAAACGCATCGAGCAACAGCGCGCACGCTTGAAGTTGCCAGCGTTCCCGACCACCACCATCGGCTCGTTTCCACAAACCGGCTCGATTCGCCTGGCGCGTCAGGCCTTCAAGCAAGGCAAGCTGTCGGCCAACGATTACACCGATGCCATGCACCACGAAATCCGCCATGCCGTGCAGATTCAGGAACGCTTGGGGCTGGATGTGCTGGTGCATGGCGAAGCCGAGCGCAATGACATGGTCGAGTACTTTGCCGAGCAGCTTGACGGGTATGCCTTCACCCGCTTCGGCTGGGTGCAGAGCTACGGTTCGCGCTGTGTGAAACCGGCAATCATCTATGGCGACCTGAGCCGTCCCAAAGCCATGACGGTTGACTGGATCAGCTACGCGCAAAGCCAGACCGACAAGGTCATGAAAGGCATGCTCACCGGCCCCGTGACCATGCTGATGTGGTCGTTCCCCCGCGAAGACGTGTCCCGCAAAGTGCAGGCGCAGCAACTGGCCCTGGCCCTGCGCGACGAAGTGCTGGATCTGGAGGCCGCCGGCATCAAGATCGTGCAGATCGACGAAGCGGCGTTTCGCGAGGGCCTGCCGCTGCGCCGGGCGCAATGGCAGGAATATCTGGACTGGGCGGTGCAGGCATTCCGCTTGAGCGCCAGCGGTGTGCGCGACGAAACCCAGATCCACACCCACATGTGCTACAGCGAATTCAACGATGTGATTGAAGCCATAGCGGCGATGGATGCCGATGTGATCACCATTGAAACATCGCGTTCGGACATGGAGTTGCTGCAAGCCTTTGAAGCGTTCGACTACCCGAACGATATCGGTCCGGGTGTCTACGACATCCATTCGCCACGGGTGCCGGACACCGCCGAAATGGTCAAACTGATCAGCAAGGCCGTCAAGTGGATCCCGGCCGAGCGGTTGTGGGTCAACCCCGATTGCGGTTTGAAGACCCGGGCGTGGCCGGAAACCGAAGCCGCCCTGGTGAACATGGTCGCCGCGGCACGGCAACTGCGCAGTCAACTGGCTTGAGGACATCAACGGGAGAGGACCGGCCGCTCCCGTTTTTCCTGTCAGACCTGATCGAAATGGCGCAATACCGGTGACCGTTTGCCGATGTCGGCGTAGGGAAGGGTGGCGTCATCGGCGTGGGTCAGGAATCGATACTGCGGCAGCTTCAGGTGTGCCTTTTCGAACTCGGCGAAGGCGGACGCCGCCTTGCCGTAATGAAAATGGGCATACCACAACACATTGGGCGGCATGGCGGTGCGGTCCCAGATTTCGTATTCCTGCAAGTAATCGGCTCGGCCATCAGGGCGTTTTCGCAGGCTTTTTATCGGGCTGGTTTTACGTATCTCCACCGCGTTTTGGCTGATCAGGTCATCGAGCATTCCATCCGTAGGGTTCTTGCTGCTCAGTGACTGGCGGGTGCGCATCAGGCGTCCGGTGGAAATCAGTTCGGTCGCCTTGTTACGCAGTTGCGCGATGACGGGACTCTGTGGGGCAACGGCTTCGATATCGAGCGCTCGGCGCGACAGTTCGCCGGCCTCACTGACCATCATGTGCTCCAGATCAACCGGGAGCATGTCTTGCGCTGCATAGGCTTCGATCTTCGCCTGGTAGGCCGGCTGCGACTGCAGGCGGCTACGGGCCTCTTCGACCATGGCACCCGGGTCCCTGTGCGCGGGGCGAGCGGTCGGCTGCGGTGGGTTGAGCAGGCGAAACTTGCCGTTTGCAGCCTGTTCCCATATTTCCTTGACGCCACCCTGGCCGGTCAGGATGTATTGGCGCTTCTGGGTAGTCGGTTCCCAGCGTTCCACCCCGATCAACAAGTGGTCGTCTTCAGTCATGAAGACTTTCTTGCTGCGTTGCCCGGCTGGCATGACGGGAGCCGGCAGGTCGATGGCCTTGCGTGCCCGTTCGGCCATTTTCTCGATACCCTCCAGCAAGGGGCCCACCGCGTCGAGATGAAAGTGTTGGGGATAGCTGGCGGTCCAGGCATTCATGCCCCGGCGGAATTGCCGGTAGTGCTCGAGGCATTCCTGGAGGATCTGATTGCGCTGGGCCCGAGTGGCGCTGACTTCCGCCAGGCTGTATTGGGTGAACAAGGCACGGTCGACCTTGGTCCGCAGGCTGTCGGCCTGGGCCTGTAGATGGAACCAGGAAAGATCCTTGGTGGTGTCGAAGCGCTTGACGGTTTCCAGCAGATGACCGGTTTTCAGGTAAAGCAGATTGGATTCGCTCAGGCGTCCGTTCAACATCGTTACTTCGGGGGTCAGCTGGGCCTTTTCGCTGCTGACCGTAATGCGCTCGTACCACCGGTTGAGCTCGCGCATTGCCGTTTCCATCTGCTCCAGATGGCCAATGAATTCCACGCGCAGCTTGCGGATGTCGTGCAGGATCCGAATGCGTTCGGCGAGTGCATTGTCCGGCAGTGCGTCCAGTTGGTCGACTAAGGCGTCGATCTTGCCCATGAGCGGATCAGCCCGATGGTTGGCGAAAAACACCCGTTGCTTTTGCCTGTCGGCGATCACGAGGGCGTCATGACTTTGCATGTCCTTGAGCGCGCGTCGTTTGTTGCCGTGGGTCAGGGGCGTCAGTTCGACCAGCGTCTGGTAGTGTCTGCCGGCCAGTTCGATATCGCCGATACAGGCCGCTTCGGTAGCCGGCAGCAGGGCCGGGCGGGCTTGCACGGAACTGTTGTTATAGTGCTCCAGCGCCGCGTTGGTACGCTGGACCTGGCTGTCGAGTTGCGGTGCCAGGTTGTCGGCGGTGCTGGTCAAGGCGGTGTTGCGGCGGAACACCCGATCGGCCCACCAACGTGGCAGTCGTTCGCGAATGGTGGCCGGCCAGAGCGGGTCGAGGGTGTCGGCCAGATGCCCGAGTGCGCCACCACCCCCCAGCCCGCCGCCCTCGAAGGTCGACCCGTAGACACCGAACCAGGTGTCCCAGCGGCCTGCTTCATCCAGAGCGACAGGTTGCTTGTAGGTTTTTTTACGAGTACCGCTCAGCCGCCAGCCACGTGAGTCCTTGCTCGGTTCAACCTGGAAGATACGGCCCTGGCGAGTGATGAAATCACCGTCGGCATGTCGGTAGACATTGCGATAGATACCGTGCCTGGCCGGTTTCAACCCGAGCAGGGATATCGGTTTCTCGTACTCATAACCGGCGAAGCGTTCGGCAATGTGCCGCGCCTGGTGCCTGGATGTCTGTGGCAAGGCCATGGCGCCGTTGCCGAGCGCCCCCAACTGACGAGCGCGCGTCAGTGCGCGGGCGCCCGTGGCCGTTCTGGTGCCCGACGTACCGGGAAGAATGTCCATGGCCGCATCGATCAGAGACAGTAGCACCGACTCGATCTCAGCCAGGCCTTCACCCACGTCGGCACGTAACAGCGCCGCGACGGCCTGGTTGGCACTGCTCCAGGCATCGTAGAGAGAAACGGCGGTGCCGACAAAAGGCACGACCCCCACGGCCATTTTTATGTAGTTCAGCGCCTTGGGTCCGCTGAGTGCGTAGCGTTCGAGGAATAACGCATCGTTGGACCGCGATGTGCCGCGATGGGCTTCGACCAGGCGCCCCATCTGGGTATTGAGCAGGTGCGCGGCCAGCGAAGTGAGTGCCGGCCAGCGCATCCCGACACCGATCATGGCGTCGAAGTGTTTGAGGACGGCCTGGTTGATCCGGCTTTCATGAGCCCGCACGTCACCCTGCAAGGCGCGACCGGCCAGATAGCTGACCATCTCGCTGTTCAGGCACAGGTTGAACAGGGCCTTGCGCGCCTGTTCGAGGCTGCCGTAACGGCGCAGGCACTGGCCGTCGGGACTGTCGGGCAGGTACAGCAACGTCACGCCGCTGACCTGTTCCTGAATGAACGTCACGCCGGACAAGGTCACCGGGCCTTCGTTGGGGGTGTCCTTGCCGCCCGCATTCAGGTAGGCCGGCAAGATCTCGATGCGCTTGCCGTCCGCGTGCCAGGCTTGCGGGGTATCGGCGTCGATGGCGATGTCGAGGATCTGCAGGTCGGTAAAACTGATCTGCCTTTGCAGGCGTGCGCACTCACCTTGCAGCTTGAGGGTCTGGCGCCAGGGTTCGATCAGGCATTCCCGGCGATGTTCCCTGACAAACAGCGGCTCGCTGTGACTGCCCATGAAGGTGTCATGGATCAGTTGCTCGTAGGTCTTGGGCAGATTCAGCGCCGGTAGCGTCTTGCGCAGGTAGGCATGGGTGATGCCGGTTGTGAGGGTCCGGCGTTCACTGTCGTCCAGGGTCGTGACTTCCACACGCATGAAACCCAGGCGCAAGGACAAAGGCTCAAGCTGCATCGACGGGGTGTTGTCGATGTTGAGCTGGGCCAGTTCCTCGAGGGTCATCTTGCTTCTGGCGGTACTGGGTACCGCCACCAGTTTTTGCGGGGTGCCGGGAGCCGCACCGTCGGTCAGTTGTTTTTGCAGCGTGACGGAATCGGGCAAGTCGAGCTGGACGTCGAAGTCTCCTTTGAGTGAAAAGTCTTTGCGCAGCTGCGCCTGCAGGTGTCGACGGGTGAATGTGGTGCGAGGTATCAGGATTGTTTCCAGTTGCTCGTGGCTGCGCTGCAGGGCCTGGATACAGGCGCTGGTCAGGCTTTTGAGCCTGGCAGCGTCGGGTGCTGCCAGGGTGGCCAGCCAGGTGGGAAGACGGGCAACCATCGAGGCACTGCGGCGTTGTTCCTGCAGGTGCGTAAGCGCCAGGCTTCTTGCCGCGTTTACCGGGACCTGTAGCAATGCCAATGTTTGCCTGCGCAGCTTTTCCAGTTCCTGCGCACGTTGTGATGCCGGCGTGCTGTCAGGATAGCGTCGGCGTATTTGCGCAGCCTGTTCTTCGAAATGGCTGATCTGTCGATTGAGACTGTACCGCAGCGGATCTGTCGAGATGGTCGTCAGTTGCAGGGCCAGCACCGGGTCCTGGCGCTGGATTTTCAACAACTGCTGTTCCAGGTCTTTGCGGTTGGCGAATCGTTGCAAGCCGCCGCCGATGCCGGGCCAATAAAGCAACAGACTGTGGGGCGAATCCGGGTCGGACAGGGCTTGCGAGCAGGCAATGACAAACACCCCGTCAAGTTCATGGCGCAAAGGTTCACCGGTGTCGGTTGCCATGCTCAGCGATAGGCTGGCGAAGGCAGCGTCAGGGTCGTGTTCGGCGGTGTCTGGCGTGTCCAGCAGGACCTTGAGCCAATCGAGTTCAGTGTCGTCGAGCTGATTGAGCGTGCGTTGCAGTTCAACTTCGGCCTTCAAGCCGTCCTTGTGCGCCTGGTAAAGCGCGTTGAAGCCACGATTGAACGTTATCAGGTCCAGCGTGCGCGATCGGTAGAGCACGGTGGACGCGCCCGTATCTGCCGCAAGCGCTGCGGTTTCCAACGCCTTGAGTGTGTCGTCGAGCGCCTGTTGGCGGTCGCTGTCGAATGCTTCGCCCAGCAGTGTTTCCAGCGCTGCTCGCTGTTTGCCCAGCGAGGCCTGGCGCAGTGCCCGGGGAATATCGGCAGACAGGCTATCGAAGGGCGATGATTGGTCTTCATCGCCAAGGCCCTCAGTCAGCTCCAGGTTCGCAAGGGTCGGCGCCTGGGCGAACACCTCGGCAATGCGGGGCTGCACCCCGGGCGTAAACAGCTGCGCGATGCCTGTCGTCAAAGGGCCGGTGCCGGCCGTGTATTCAAACCTGTAATGACTGGGCAGCTCGGGGGGAGCGAGTAGTTGTGCGGACAACCAATGCTCCATGTCGCCACGTTCGTCGAAGGCCTGGACCGGAATCGGTCGGGAGGGCAGGTACAGCAACTGCGCGGCAGGTTGCTGGTTGCCCACGCTGATCACCCAGGCCGCGGGGAGTTTGCGGATGCTGTTGTCGCTCAACTTCAGCGCCAGGTGTTCGCAATGGATCAACTGATCGTCCAGACCCATTGCCGCAGTTTCGGCGTCCAGAACCTGCCACAGCGGCTTCAGTTGTTCGGCGCTCAGGGATCCCAGGGCGAATCCCGCGTGGGCCGTAGCTTCGATATGATCGCGGTACAACTGACTGGCCCGATCACGCCGCGACAGCGGTGTACCGGGGGCGCGGGCATTCCAATAGGCATCAGCGCCAACGTTCGGCGGCGCGTCCGCGAACAGTGACTGCAAACCTTCCTGGCAGGCTTGCCAACGGCTCAAGGCACGTTGCAGCAGGGTCTGATCGATGGTGCCCGGCAGCGTTGAAAACTCGGGCATGACGATTGGCGATGGGGTGGAGAGGGAGGGTGGCAGCAGTGTCGGCAGCAGTCTTTCGGTCATGGTGACGGGGCTCTTTCCTGGGGAGCGGCGGGTCCACTCCGGATCAAGCCATTAAAAAAAAATGCCCCGGGCCTGTGGCACTACATAGTTATCGCATCGACCACTGGGCGGCGTTCACGAAACTGTCATGCATTTGTGGCAGCGCGCTTGAACAAACATCATCAGACTCGCGCTCTACTGGGGTTCTGCGTTTCGGTGTTTTTCATGCGTGCACGATTTTTATCGACAGCGGCCTTTTTGGCCTCGTTGTTGTTGAGTTTTCCTTCTTTTTCGGCGTCCCGCTGTGACGTCAATGTGGCCACCGAGCGGGTCAACCTGGATCAGGTAAGCCTGGCGTACCAGAGCATCGGTCGCGCTTCGGACCCGGCATTGCTGCTGGTGATGGGCCTCGGTGGGCAGTTGATTCATTGGCCTGACGAAGTGGTGGTTGCGCTCTGTCAGCAAGGGTTCCGGGTGATTCGTTATGACAATCGCGATGTCGGCCTGTCGACCTGGCGGCAACCCCCGGTCGAGGCCGACCTGACCTTCGAAGTGTTGCGCTATAAGCTCGGCTTGCCCGTGTCGGCGCCTTACACCCTGATCGATATGGCAGATGATGCCCTGGGCCTGATGGATGCGTTACACATCGAGCAATTTCATGTACTGGGCGCCAGCATGGGTGGGATGATTGCCCAGCACATGGCGGCGATGGCGCCACAGCGGGTGGAAAGCCTGACCCTGATCATGAGTACTTCCGGCGCCGAAGGTTTACCCGCACCCAGTGCGGCGCTGCTGCAGTTGCTGGCGCGCCGGGGGGCGCCCAACCGTGAAATCGCACTTGAGCAACAGGCGGACCTGCTGGCGGCACTGGGCAGTCCGTCGGTAACCGATGATCGTCAGGCACTGCTGCATCAGGCGGCACTGGCGTATGACCGGGCATTCAATCCCGAGGGGGCCAAACGGCAGATCCTGGCGATCCTGGCCGAGCCGAGCCGAGTGGCACTGCTCAACCAGCTACGGGTGCCGGCGCTGGTGGTGCATGGCACGGCCGATCCATTATTGCCGGTGATGCACGGCGTGCACCTGGCGGCGCATCTGCGTGGCAGCCAGTTGAAGTTGATACCGGGGTTGGCTCATCGGTTTCAGGAAGCGTTCAAGGCGCCGTTGCTGGCGGCGGTGTTGCCATATCTACGGGCGCATCGAGAGGACACTTCGCATTGGGCGCAGATTGAGCCGGTGTCTGATCACAACCTGCTTTAACGCACGATCTTGTCCACGTGAATGCCCAGTTTCTTCAGCCGGTACCAGAAGCTGCGCTCGGAGATGCCGATCAACTGCGCCGCCGCGGCCTGCACACCGTTGCTCTGCTCAAGGGCTGCCAGGATGTAATTCCTTTCGACTTGCGCCAGTGCGGCTTCGAGGTCTGACGGCACACCCATGCCTTCATTGGGAATGGCACTGCAGGTGGCCGCCGATGCAGCAAACAGGTACGCCGGCAGATCGTCGTCGTCGATGACCGTCCCAGACGCGACGATGGTCGCGCGTTCCACGCAATTTTGTAGTTCGCGAATGTTGCCAGGCCACGAGTAATGGGCCATGGCCTGCAACGCCGCGGGGCTGAAACCGCTGATGCGCTTGCCGGCCGTGGCACCCAGGATTTGGGCGAAATGCCGGGCCAGCGGGGCGATGTCTTCAACCCGTTCGCGCAGGGCGGGGAGGGGGATGGGAAAGACGTTGAGGCGGTAATAGAGGTCTTCGCGAAACTCCTTGTTGGCCACCGCGTCCAGCAGGTTTTTGTTGGTTGCCGCAATCACTCGTACATCCACCTTGCGCTCGCGAGGATCGCCCACCGGCTCGATCACACGCTCCTGCAGCGCCCGCAGGATCTTCGCCTGCAAGGCCAGCGGCATTTCGCCGATTTCATCGAGAAATAGCGTGCCTTTGTCCGCTTGCAGGAAGCGTCCGACGCGGTCGGCGACGGCTCCGGTAAACGCGCCTTTGCGATGGCCGAACATTTCGCTTTCCAGCAATCCTTCGGGGATGGCCGCACAGTTCACCGCGACGAAGGGCTTGTCGGCGCGATTGCCGTGCTTGTGGATTGCCCGGGCGACCATTTCCTTGCCGGTGCCGCTTTCGCCGGTCAGCAAAATCGTCGCATTGCTTTCACGCACCGAATCGATCGCCTGCAACACCCGACGAAAACTCGGGCTGTCGCCGATCAGGCTGTCGATCTGTTGGTGTTCGTCGAGTTCGGCGCGCATGCGCTGGTTGTCTTGGAGGATGTCGCGAAATTGCAGGGCCTTGCTGACGGTGATATCCAGCTCATCGATGTCGAACGGTTTGGCAATATAGTCGAATGCCCCGTTGCGCATCGACTGCACGGCGTTTTTCACGGTGCTATAGGCCGTCATGACGATCACCGGCAGCTGCGGAAAGCGGTTTTTGATTTCCCCCAGCAACTGTGGACCGTCCATGCCGGGCATGCGCCAGTCGCTGATGACCAGGTCGATGTCTTCGACCTCCAGTACCTTCAGGGCGTGCAAGCCATTGCCCGCGGTGAACACCGTGATGCCGTTCTGACCCAGCGCCGACGCCAGCAGGTCGCAGAGCTTGGGTTCGTCGTCGACCACCAGTACGTTATGCGTCATCGCTGGCCTCATCGGACTCGTCGCCATTGCCCGGAATGTAGAGGCTGAATGTAGCGCCGGCGTTTTTTCCACTGCTGCACTCGATGCGCCCGTCATGACTTTCCATGATCGAGTACACCTTCGCCAGACCGAGGCCGGTACCCGAGGCCTTGGTGGTGACGAACGGCGTAAAGATACGCTCGAGCATGTCCGGTTCGATGCCCGGGCCGGTGTCGCGGATGCTGATCACGGTGTATGGCGGATCGCTGCTGATCGCAAGCGTCAGGTGCCCACCGTCGGGCATGGCGTCGATGGCGTTGACGATCAGGTTAAGGCCGGCCTGCTTGAGTTGCCGCGCGTCGGCGTAAAGGGTGGCGCCGGGGGCCTGATCGTCAATGTGCGCGTCGATTTGGTGGTTGGCCAGCTCTGGCGCGCAGAAACCCATCCATTCCTCTACCAGCGGCCGTGCCGCTTGCATGGATCGCAGGGGCGCGCCGGGTTTGGCGAAATCGAGGAAGTCGGTGATCAGGTCGTTGATCCGGCTGACTTCGCTGACGACGTATTCCAGGTGGCGCTTGTCGGCCTCCGGCAGATCGGCGCGCCGATGCAGCAGTTGGGTCGCGGTCTTGATGATGCCCAGGGGGTTGCGGATTTCATGGGCCAGGCCCATGGCTACTTCGCCCAGGGCGTGTAGTCGGTCGCGGCGACGCAGCTGTGATTCCAGATGTTGCAGCTGGCCAAGGCGTTCGCTCATGTGGTTGAAGGTGCTGCTCAATTCCGCCAGTTCGTCGCCGCCGGTCACGACCAGGCGCTGGCGGTAATCCCCGGCAATGACAGCTTGCACGCCCTTGGACAGACCGCGCAGGGGTTTGGTCAGACGCTGCGAAACCAGCCAGCCGACCGCCAGCGAGCCCGCCGAGCTGAGCAGGAAAATCAGGATGAACAGGTTGCTCTGGTTCACCAGCCCGACCAGGCTGCTGTGGCGCAACAAGCCACTGAAGATCACGCCTTGCAGCTCGCCGTTATCATTGAGTATCGGTTGGTAGATTCCGCTGTAGCGACTGGTGAATTGCTCGATGGGCTGTTTGCTCAGGCGCATCGACTGTTCGATTTTTGCCGGCACCTTCAGGGGATGATCCTGGAAGCGTTGGGTCGAGAAAATTTCCGGGAAATCATCGGCCTTGGCCAGGTACAGGCGCAGGTCCAGGGAATGAACATCGGCCACGCTGGTGAGGAAGCTGTTGTCCAGGTAGGTGGCGATCACCAGTTGGTATTGGAGGCCGTCCTGCTCGGTCTCGAAGGTCGAAACCACGGTGCCGGTCGCTACGCCTGCGACTTGCAAGGTTTGCAGCACGGCTCTGGGGGCGGTGCTGATCTGGCGAATCACATCGTCGGCGACACTGCTGAACACCACTTGGTGGTCGTTACTGCGAACCAGCGCCACCACGTCGATGCCCATTGACTCGGCGATGTCAGTGGTCAGTTTGTCGTGTCGGGTCGACAGCCGGTCGGTGGGCGGGCGCGTATAGCGCAAGAACAACTGCGCAGCCCGGGCATGGTCGCGCAGGATCTCGCTGATTTCGTCCTCGACGATCCGGGTCGATTCCTGCAGCCAGATCCGCACGTTGCTGTCGAAGATCTGCGACAACGTGGTGGCCGCGAGTTCGGCGGCGATCATTGTCGGTATTACGCTGACCAGCCAGAAAGCCAGCACCAGTTTGCGCTGCAGGCTCCAGTCGGAAAGGGCGAAAGTTCGGGGGGTGGGGCGTGGGGCTTTGGTCATCGGGTTTCGCTTATCGCAGCAGCCATGGCAGGGTCGGATCGGTCAGGACGGATAAACACTTTCAACCCGCGCAACAAGCCGTTGATCCAGCGGTTTCGGTGGCGAAAAAACACGGTGTTTCCGGTGAACGAGCAACCCAGGCGCAGCTTACCGGCATAGCCGGCCTGGCCGCATGCATAGATCGTAAGGCCATGTTCAATGCAGTAGTCGACATTGGCCAGCCAACTGCGCATGTAGAGGTTGTGTTGGCGGGTGCGGCTGAGGTCGTGGGCGAAAAACTTGTCCACCAGTCGCTGGCCATCCAGCAATACCAGGTTGAACGCGACCAGGTCTTCGCCAAGCCAGTAGAGTACGCAGGCGGCTCGTTCATCGAGTTGTTCCAGCACCTGGCGGAAATAGGCCGCAGGCAAGCGTTCGAACTTCAGGTCGCTGCGGTTCAATGTGGCTTCGTAGAGTTGCATCATGACCGGCAGCAAGTCCTCCACTTCCCGTCGCCACTCGATACTGGGCCCCTGGGTGCGCAAGGTGCGGCGCAGGTCCTTGCGGGTGGATTTGCCGAGGGTGCCGAGGTAGGCATCGAGGCTGTTGAAGGAGATGGGCAGTTCGGCGCCGGGCAAGCCGGGCATGCTGTGCAGGCCTGCGTCTTGGCAAGCCTGCAACCACTGCGGGTCACTGTGCGACGCGTCCTTCACGGCCAACAGGCCAATGCCGGCCTTGTCCGCATCGTCACGGGCCAGGATCAATAATTGTCCGAGCAGGGCGGGGCGCCGGGCAGGCTCGATATGCCGGGCCGTGCCCGCATGGCAACGCTCGGAGACCGGTGAGCCCAAGGCGTAGAGCGGGATATCGAGCAGTCCCGGGCGCCAGCGGCGCAGTCGCTCGCAGATGCGTTTGCCCAGGCCTTGAACGGTGGTGTCCAGTGAATAGGCGGTGGTGAACACCACCGCTGCTGCAACCACGCTCTGGTGCTCATACAAAACCAGATAGCGCCATTGAAAGTCGGCAATGCCTGCCTGTTCAACGGCCCGGTAGTAATCCCAGTCCTCCAGCTCGGCAGGGAAGCAGTCGTTCCACGCACCACGGTCGATGTCCTCAATGGTCGAAAAGGCATGGCCGGTGATCACGGGGGGGGCTTGCCTCATACCCATGGCCGAAAAGCCTGGCCCGTGGCAAGCGCAGTGCTGGACTGCTGCTTGAAACGTTGCTGGATGAAATCCACGCTCAACTCCACCACCCGTCGATACTGCAGGTCGACGGTGATCATGTGGTAGCAGTCGTCGAGGAGTATTTTCACCACCGGACCACCGAGCTTGCGTTCCACATAGTCGGCGTTCCAGCGGCTGGTGATATCGTCTTCGCGCGAATGCACCACCAGTGCCTGGGTGGTGATTTGCGGCATGCGTTTTTTCACTGCCGCGACCAATCGGTGCAATTCGCGAACACTGACCCCGGACATGGTCAACAGCCCGGCATTCCCACTTTCGCCTGCCTTCATTTGCCGCTCGACGATTGCCCGCAGGCGTTCGTCCTTGATGCCGAAGGGGGATTTTTCATTGAAGCGGCACAGGTGTACACCAAAGGGGATCGCCATCAGCAA
Organism: Pseudomonas sp. PSB11; assembly: GCF_014596605.1. NCBI lineage: Bacteria > Pseudomonadati > Pseudomonadota > Gammaproteobacteria > Pseudomonadales > Pseudomonadaceae > Pseudomonas > Pseudomonas sp. PSB11. Next base: position 63,390 of record NZ_NOIO01000006.1, on the reverse strand, counting down.
CGGCGTGAGGACAGCCGCCTTGGGCATGTTCCAGCCGTCGTAACGCAAGGTCGTCGAGTACAGCAGCAAGCCTTCGATCTGTCCCGGGTGTTCGGCCGCCAGGTACATCGACAGCACGGCGCCCATGGACAAACCACCGACGAAAACCCGTTCGTGTTTATGGCGCATGCCGCGGTAGGTGTTGCGTGCACTCTCGTACCAGTCGTGCCATCGCGTGGCTTGCAGGTCGGCGTTGTTGCCACAGTGGCCGGCCAGGGTCGGCACGTAGACGGTATATCCCGCTTCCGCCAGGCCCATGGCCACGCGACGCAGCTCCCTCGGGGTGCCGGTCAGGCCATGAATCAGCAACACCGCGACCTTTCCGCTACCGAGAATGTAACCGAGGTTGCCTTCGCCGACGTCGATCGCTGCGGGTGACAGCGTGGCGTTCATCGGTGCATCGCCCGATGCAGCAGGCGATCGAGCAGGGCGATGGCCAGGTCGATTTCCGGGTAGCTGATTTCCAGCGATGGCGCCAGGGTGATCACGTTCTTGTAGTAGCCCCCCACATCGAGGATCAGGCCCAGCCGTGTGCCGTCGATTTCGATGTCGCCCTTCATGCCTTCCTCGACCATGAAGTCCAGGGTTTCCTTGTCCGGTGTAAAACCGTCCGGACCGCATATTTCGCAACGCAGGGCCAGCCCGAGACCATCGACATCACCAATGATCGGGTATCGTTTCTGCAAATCTTTCAAACCGTCGAGAAAATATTTGCCCTTGTTCATGACCATCGCGCCGTAATCGACTTCGCGGGTCATCTTGAACATTTCCAGGCCGACTGCCGTGCCCAGCGGGTTGGAAGCAAAAGTCGAATGGGTCGACCCCGGCGGGAAAATCGTCGGGTTGATCAGCTCTTCCCTGGCCCACAGGCCGCCGAGCGGATTTAGGCCGTTGGTTAAGGCCTTGCCGAAGACAATCACATCCGGTTTGACGTCGAAATGTTCGATCGACCACAGCTTGCCGGTGCGGTAGAAGCCCATCTGGATTTCGTCGACCACCAGCAGGATGCCGTGTTGGTCCAGTACATGCTTGAGTTCGCTGTAGAAGTTCATCGGCGGAATGACATAGCCGCCGGTACCCTGGATCGGTTCGACGTAGAATGCCGCGTATTCGCACTGACCGACTTTCGGGTCCCAGACGCCGTTGTATTCAGTCTCGAACAACCGGGCGAATTGCTTCACGCAGTGGCTGCCGTACTCTTCCTTGGTCATGCCTTTCGGGCCGCGAAAGTGGTACGGAAACGGGATGAAACTGGCGCGTTCGCCGAAATGGCCGTAGCGGCGTCGATAACGGTAGCTGGAAGTGATCGACGAAGCCCCGAGCGTGCGGCCGTGATAACCACCCTCGAAGGCGAACATCAGGCTTTTGCCCTGGGAGGCGTTGCGTACGACTTTCAACGAGTCTTCGATGGACTGCGAGCCTCCCACATTGAAGTGCACACGTCCGTCGAGGCCGAATTTGTTCTTTGCATCGACCGCGATCATCTCCGAGAGCTCGATCTTGCCCTTGTGCAGATACTGGCTGGCGATTTGCGGCAGAGCATCGATCTGCTGTTTCAGCGCATTGTTCAGGCGCGGGTGGGCGTAGCCGAAGTTGACCGCCGAGTACCACATCTGCAGGTCGAGATAGGCCTGGTCGCTGGTGTCCCAGACATAGGAACCTTGGCAGCGGCTGAAAATACGCGGTGGCTCGATGTAGTGAACGGTGTCGCCGTAGGAGCAATAGCGGGCTTCTTTATGCAGAAGGACCTGGTCTTCGGCGGTGGCGATGCGAATATCAGACATGGTGGAAGAGTTCCTGTGCGTCGAATTTGAAAGAGGTGGCGTTGGCGGCGCTGACGCTGGGCAGCAGGGCCAGCAGGGCTGGAAGTTCGGCAAAGCTGTCGAAGCGTGCGTGAGCAATGTCGTGACGTTCGCAGTGCTCGGCCAGGCGATCCTTGGCGAACACGAAGTCAGCGGTGGCAGCCACGCACAGGTCGGACTGGCCGTCGCCGATGACCAGGATCCGGCGGGCCACGGGTGCAGACCTGCACTTGCAATTGCCGGCCGCGGCGCGACAGGCGTCATTGGCATGGGGGAAGTCGATGCGCCAGTGGCTGTGGTCGACCTGGCGCAAGCGGTTGGCGAGGATCGGCAGGAGACTGACGTAGTGGCGCGCCAGGATCCTTGCGATGGCTTGTTCGATGCCGTCGCTGACCACTTCCAAGGATGCGCCCAGGCCAATGACGTGGTCGACGAAGTCGGGGAAGTGCGGATCGATTTCGATGCTGTCGAAGAGGTTGAGCAGTTCGCTTGGCGTGGCCTTGACCAGCGAAAGCTGGCGGCCAAGGCATTCCCTGGAGCCGATGTCGCCCGCGAGCCATGCATTTTCGATCGCTTCCCAGCTCGGGTCGGCGAAACGCTGGAGGATGCTGTCGATCACGTCGGTGCGGGTGATGGTCCCGTCGAAATCACACACGATATGCCAGTCAATCATCTGTTGTACCTATTGGGCAGGGTGCGCTCTGCGCGCTTTCCAAGGGGTAGAGCAGGGACTGTGCCAATCGTGCCCGGCCCCGTGGCATAGGGGGTTTGCCAGGTTTTGTGGTGGGCGCAGCTACAATTTTTGTAGGTCCCTACAATCAACATGAGTGCTTGCGTGGCCAGGGCAATCCGGGGATTGATGCGCGCATGTCCCGCACCAGGAATTGCCTCATGTCGAGGATTGCTTTTGTATTGATCAACACCCTGGCCTGCCTTTCTGGCAGCGTCATGGCCGATGGCGTCACCGGTGAAGCCGGTCCTGGCTTCAGCTATCAGCCCCGCGAACCGAGTGGTAGTGGGTACCAGACCCGCCCGGTGCCGTACCTCGATCTGGATTGGGGTGAACTCAGCCTGGGCAGCGATGACGGGATGACCTGGGACGCGTTGAGCGCCAGCGGTTTGAGCGTCGGTCCATTCGTCAATTACCTTCCTGGCCGCACCGCCAACGGCCAATTGCAGGGTTTGCGCGATGTGCCTGACAGGGCGGTGACGGGCGGGTTTGTGCAATACGCCCCGGCTGATTTCTGGCGGGTATTCGCTTTTGTCGGTCAGACGGTGGGCAGGCGTGGCAGGGGAGTGTTGGGAAGGGTCGGGGGCGAAGTGGGTTATCCACTGGGTGGTGCAATGATCGGCAGTAATAACTTGACCGCGCACTTCGCCAATGCCCGGCACAACCAGACATTTTTTGGCGTCGATGACGATGAGGCTCGTGCCTCGGGGATTGCCCCGTATAGCGCCGGTGGCGGCTTGCAGAAAGTGACCCTGAGCCAGAACTTCGAGTTTCCCCTGGCGCCGGACTGGTCGCTGCTGAGCAGCGCCGGCTGGACTCACCTGAAAGGTAGTGCAGCGCAAAGCAGTATCGTCAAGGCCGTTGGCGCCCGACGTCAGGGCGAAGTTCAGGCGGCACTTGCCTATAAATTCGAGTGAATCCCGTATCGCCTGCAGGAGCCAGACTTGCCGGCGAACCCTACGACACGCCGTATCAGGCACGCCGCTTTCGCGGGCAAGTCAGCTCCTGCAGGGGCGATGACAATGGTTGGGATCAGGCTTCCTCACCTGCGGCCAACATCACGATCCCTGCCATGATCACCGCCACGCCTACCCAGTGCAGCACGCTGATGTGTTCCCCCAACCACAGCCAGGAACCCAGCAATACGCCAACAAACACTAGCGAGCTCAAGGGAAACGCCAGGGACAACTGGCTGCGGCGCAGGATGAGCATCCACACGAAGAACGCACAGACGTAGCAGGCAATTGCCAGCCAGACCCCGGTGTTTCCTGCCACAGCCACCAGCCACTGCAGGTTGAAGTCCATTTGCCCCAGTTCATCGCCGCCGACCTTGGTCGCGATTTGGCCTGCGCTTTCCAACCCGATCAACAGCACCCACAGGACAAGAGTGCCGAGGCGTTCATGCAGCCAGTCGGTCTTGATACGGATCGTCGTGGGTTCTTCATGCATGGACGGCACACACGAGCATGACGCCCGCCGTAATGACCAGCGTGCCGAGCCAGCGTCGTCGGCTGACGTATTCGCCGAGGATCAGCTTGCCCGCCAGCACCACGCCGCAATAGGCCAGCGCCGCCGCCGGAAATAACAAACTCAGTGGTGCCCTGGACAGGGCTTCGAGCCAGATGAAAAACTCGATCACGTAGGCGCCGACTCCGCACCACAGTAGTCGCGCGCTGAACACCTGGCCCCAGAATGCATTCAGCCGAAAACCGCCTTCGAGCGCCGGCAATCGGTCCAGGCCGAGTTTGAAACAGAGCTGGCCAATCACGTCCAGCACAATGGAAATGGCCACCAGCACGATCACAGTGAAGGTCATGGGAACAGCTCCTCCAACAACTCGATCAAGGCCTGGTTGGTCGCGGCATTGCGCAGCAGGTCGGCTTCGCTCCAGCGCTCGGCCGGGGGTTGGTCAGACCTGGCTTCCCAGCGTTTCAGGGCATTACTGAAGCCCGGTCTGGCGTAATCGCCGCAGACGTCGATGCCGAGGATGCGCTTGTCGGCGGCCAGCATGCGAATCGCCTGCAGCAGATGGGTCAGGCGCATTGCGCCCTGGTCCCAATTGGTCGCGGCGTCCTCACTGGCCAGTACATCCTTGTCGATAGTGATCCACACCACTGGTGTCGGCAGGCTGGCAATCAGTTGCTGGAGAAACGCCGACCAGTCCAGCCCGGCCAGGTTGTGCCAATGCAGCAGGTTTCCCTGTTGACGATGCCCGGCACCATCGCCGATCAGCCCCCAGATTCGGGACGGCTCGTGCTGCCAGGGAAAGATTTGCAGCACGCCGCGCCGCAGCGCGCGCAAGTTGCCGCCTTTGAGTTGTGGTCTTTTCAGGTCGTCACTACAGGGGCCGAGGGTGACGATACGCTGGATGTTCGGCAGTTTCAGTGCCTGGTTGACCCATGAGCCACAATGCCGGCGCGGCGCGAACCGGACCCAGTCGGGGTGGTTGTCGAAGTGGATCAGGCTAATGGGTTCCGGCAAGTCGGTGAGAAAGGCCGGGGTCAAATGATGGTAGTCGCCGGAGCCGACGAAGAAGATTTCCGGCTGCGGGCCGCTGTGTTGGGGGCGTTGTCGCAAGCGTTCGCAAAAACGGCGCCAGGTTCGCTCGCTGGACCAAAGCCGCAGTTTGGGGCCGAGGTCGAGCAGGTCCAGGCGATTGGCGCGGCCGCTGTCGAGCAACCGCGCAATCGGTGCTTGGGCAGTCAGGCTGTGGTCGAGGTCTAGAATGTTCAAGGTCGGAATCTACCCTTGCCATACCCCTCCCGGACACCGGCTTCATCGATTATGAGGGCCGGCCGAGGGGCTTTAGAGGGTAGGTGCAAGGGACGGGCCAGCAACTGCGGGCAATCCTGAGCAGCTGTAACAAGAGGTTTTGATCAGCCGTGCAGGCGAACCCAGACGCTGACCAGCGCCGTCGCCGCGATCAACCACGCCACCGCCGCCACGGCCAGCGATGCCTCGAGGCGCATGCGATCGACCAGCACATAGAGGGTTGCCAGGTAGATGAAATAAGGAATGATCGACCACATGCCAAACACGATGGTGGTCTTCAAGTCTTCCAGCGAACGACCCTTGCCGACAATGTAATGGGCAATCAGTGCAAAGGTTGGAAACAGTGGCACCAATCCGGCGATGTAATAATTTCTGGTCTTGGCCAGGGCCGCGAGGATCACCACCACCGCCGCGCCCAGGGTTGCTTTGAGAATCAGATCCATCAGTGGCTCAGCCCGTACTTTTTCACTTTGTCGAACAGCGTGGTCTTGGCCATGCCCAGTTCCTGGCTGGCCTGGGTCAGGTTGCCGCCGCTACGTTGCAAGGCATCGCTCAGCAAGTTGCGCTCAAAGGCCTCCACCGCTTCAGCGAACGCCAGGCCTTGGGCGGCACCGCCCGCACCCGGTTTCTTGAATGCCGGCAGGCCCAGGGCAAATCGCTCGGCGACGTTGCGCAACTCGCGCACGTTACCTGGCCAATCGTGGCTCATCAGGTTTGACAGGGTCTGGTTATCCAGTTCCGGTACGTCGCGGTCGAAACGCAAGGACGACTGCTGCAAGAAATACTCGAACAATTGCAGGATGTCTTCGCGACGCTCGCGCAGTGGCGGCAGTTCCAGGGTCACCACATTGAGGCGGTAATACAGGTCGCTGCGAAATTCACCGGCCTTGCTCGACTCGTCGAGATCGGATTTGGTGGCGGCAATCACCCGGCAGTCGACCGCCACGCTCTGGTTCGAACCGAGGCGTTCGAGGGTGCGCTCCTGCAATACCCGCAGCAGTTTGATTTGCAGGGGCAGGGGCATGCTTTCCACTTCGTCGAGGAACAGCGTGCCGCCGTCGGCATGCTCGATCTTGCCGATCCGCCGTTTGCCTGCGCCGGTGAAGGCGTTGGCTTCGTGGCCGAAGATTTCGCTTTCGAACAGGTTTTCCGGCAGGCCACCACAATTGAGCGCCACAAATTGCCGGGTGTGCCGACGACTGAAATCATGCAGGCAGCGCGCAACCAGTTCCTTGCCGGTGCCGGTTTCGCCCTCGATCAGCACGTTGGCTGAAGTATCGGCAACATTGGCAATGAGTTCGCGCAAGTTCTGCATTGCCGGCGAACGGCCGATGATTCGACCTTCAAGTGAGTCGCGCTCGGCCAGTTGCCGGCGCAACGAAGAGACTTCTCGTGCCAGGCTGCGTTGCTCCAGGGCACGGCGCGCTACATCCACCAGGCGTTCGGGAGAGAAGGGTTTCTCCATGAAGTCGTAGGCGCCTTTCTGCATGGCGCCGACGGCCATGGAGATGTCGCCGTGACCGGTAATCAGCACTACCGGCAAGCTGCGATCGCGGGCCTTGAGTCGGTTCAGCAGTTCCAGTCCATCGATGCCGGGCAGGCGAATGTCACTGATGACGATGCCGGCGAAGTTTTCGCCCACCCGCTCCAGGGCTTCCTCGGCACTGCCGACACCGATGCAGGGAATGTCTTCCAGGGTCAGTGCCTGCTGGCAACCGAGCAAAACATGGGGGTCGTCTTCGACGATCAATACACTAAGGTCGTTGTTCATATTGGCTCAGCGGAAGTGGGGCTTACCAACGGTAAACTGAGGACGAAAGCAGTACCACCGCTGGCCGGGTGTTCGACACCCAGGTGACCGCCAGTGGCGGCGGCCAGGCTCGCGGAAAGGGTCAGGCCGAGGCCCAGGCCTTGTTCGCCGGGCTTGGTAGTGAAAAATGGTTCGAACAGGTGTTTGCGCGCTTCGGCATCGATGCCGTGGCCATTGTCCCGTACACGCAGCCGATATTTACCCTCCAGTGCTTCGCCTTCAAGCCACAATTCGGGCTTCGGCTGCGCCTGCATGGCGTCCAGGGCATTGCCGACCAGGTTGACCAGGATCTGCTCCAGACGGGTCTGATCGATCTGCATTTGCACATCGTCGAAGTGGCGATGCACTTGCAGATGGGCGTTTTCCACACGCCCGCCGAGCAATTGCAAGGCGGCGTCCACGGCTTTGCCAAGACAAGCCTGGCCCTTGTCGTCACCGCGTCGGGCGAAGGAGCGCAGGCTGGCGGTGATCCGGCCCATGCGGTCGATCAATTCGTTGATGGTCTTGAGGTTGGTGCTGGCCACATCCAGTTGACCGCGCTCGAGAAACCGCACGGTGTTGCCGGACAAGGTGCGCAGCGCCGCCAACGGCTGGTTCAATTCGTGGGCGATACTGGTGGACATCTGGCCAATCGCGGCGAGTTTCCCGGCCTGCACCAGTTCGTCCTGGGCACGGCGTAGCGTCTCTTCGGCGTGACGACGCTCGCGGATCTGCCCCTTGAGCCGCTCGTTGCTGGCGCGCAGGTCGGTGGTGCGTTCGGTAATCCGACGCTCCAATTGGTTGTTGGCTTCCTGCAAGGCTTCTCGGGCAGCGAGGCGGGTGGCGATCACTTTGCGTCGCTCGTTCCAGGCGATCAGCAGGAACGCCACAAGGGCAAAGGCCACGGCCACCAGTATCCCCTGGTTGATCGCTTCGCGGCGCAGATCCTGCAGTGGCGTGAGCAGGGTGAAATTCCACGGGGTATCGCTCAAGGGACGCGTTTGCGCCAGGTAGCTGATGTTTTCGTCAGCGGAATCCAGTTCGCTATTGGCGGGGAAGGTGAGTTTCTCCGCGCCCTCGGACAGGGTTTCCCGGGCCAACGGTTGCAATTCGTTCAGTGGGAACCAGTAGTACTGGAGACTGCGGGCGAGCTTTTCCTTGGTTTCTTCGCTCAGCGGCACCACCGATTTCAGGCGTCGAGCGGGGTCACTGGAGAGAATGATGATGCCGTTCTCGTCGCTGACGAAGGCTTCCAGGCGCGCGCGTTGCCAACGCTCCTCCATGGCCTCGAGGCGGACCTTGACCACCGCGACGCCGATGATCTTGCCGTGTTCTTCCAGGCCATGGGCCAGGTAGTAACCGGGTTCGCCGTTGGTGCTGCCAATGCCATAGAAGCGCCCGGGCTGGCCACGCACGGCGTCCTGGAAATAGGCACGGAAAGACAGGTCTTCACCCAGGTAGCTGTCGACGTCGCGCCAATTGCTGGTGGCCATGACGCGGCCGGTGGTGTCCATCACGTAGATGGCCCGGCTGCGGCTGCGCCGGTTCAGGCCTTCAAGGTAATCATTGACGGTCTGCCGGTGCTCCGGCGTCGGGTCGGCCAACAGCTTAGAAACACTGGTTTCGAGTTCCAGCAGGCTGGGTAGGTATGTGTATTTGCTGATCTCGCTCTCGACAGCGCGGGCGTGCAGTTCCAGCTGGCGCTGGCCATTTTCGCCGAGGCTGCGAATACCATAGTGCTCACTGGTCCAGAAGCCGATGTAACCCAGTCCGATCATCAGCGCGATGATCAGCGGCGGCAGGAACAAATGACGAATCAGGCGAGGTTTCACGGCGAGTGATGGCGACGTGGCGCGATAGAGATTGGGGTCGCATTTCATCACAGATGCCTTGGGTCAACCAGCGTCGGCCTCCTGTAGGAGCGAGCATTTGTGGCGAGGGGATTTATCCCCGTTCGGCTGCGCAGCAGTCGCCAAACCATTGCATGCGGTTTGACTTTTGAATGCCGGGGCCGCTTCGCAGCCCAACGGGGATAAATCCCCTCACCACAGAGCTCGCTCCTACAGAGGGGCGGCCGTGTTGCTGTTAATGTTGCAGGATCTTGTTGAGGAAGTGCTGCGTACGCTCGGCGCGGTGGCTGATATCGCCGAAGAACTCCTCTTTCCTGCAGTCTTCGATGATCTTGCCCTGGTCCATGAAAATCACCCGGTCGGCCACTTTGCGGGCAAAGCCCATTTCGTGGGTCACGCACATCATGGTCATGCCTTCATGGGCCAGTTGCACCATCACATCCAGCACTTCGTTGACCATTTCCGGGTCCAGCGCCGAGGTCGGTTCGTCGAACAGCATGACGATCGGGTCCATCGCCAGCGCGCGGGCAATCGCCACGCGCTGCTGCTGACCACCGGACAACTGTCCCGGGTGCTTGTGGGCGTGAGCCGAGAGGCCAACACGCTCCAGCAGTTGCAGGCCTTTCTTGGTGGCCTCTTCCTTGCTACGGCCCAACACCTTGATCTGCGCGATGGTCAGGTTCTCGGTGATGGTCAAGTGCGGAAACAGTTCGAAATGCTGGAACACCATGCCCACCCGCGAACGCAGTTTCGGCAGGTTGGTCTTCGGGTCGGCGATGGACGTGCCGTCGACCACGATGTCGCCTTTCTGGAACGGTTCCAGGGCATTGACGCACTTGATCAGGGTCGACTTGCCGGAACCGGATGGCCCGCACACCACGATCACTTCGCCTTTCTTGACCTCGGTGCTGCAATCAGTCAGCACCTGGAAGTCCCCATACCACTTGTTGATGTTTTTGATAGAGATCATACGGCGAACCTTTTTTGCAGACGCTTGACCAGCAGCGAGGCGGAAAAGCTGATGATGAAGTACACGAGACCTGCGAAGATCAGGAACTCATTGGAGCGGCCAATGATGTCGCCACTGGCACGCGAGGCATTGAGGAAGTCCACCAGGCCGACGGCGTATACCAGCGAGGTGTCCTGGAACAGGATGATGCTCTGCTGCAGCAACAGCGGGGTCATCTTGCGGAACGCCTGCGGCAGGATGATCAGGCGCATCATCTGGCCGTAAGTCATGCCCAGCGCCTTTGCAGCCCCCATCTGGCCCTTGGGAATCGACTGCACGCCTGCGCGTACGATTTCGCAGAAGTACGCCGCTTCGAACATCATGAACGCCACGATGCAGGAGGTGAACGCACCGATCGGCGTGTCTTCGCCAGTGATCCAGCGCAGCACGAACGGCACCGCCAGGTAGAACCAGGTGATCACCAGCAGCAACGGGATCGAGCGGAAATAGTTGACGTACGCGCCGGCCAGGTTGGACAGCAATTTGTTGTGCGACAGACGGCACAGCGCCAGGATGGTGCCGAGGATGATCCCGCCGATTACGCCCATGGCCATCAGCTTGAGGGTCATGACCATGCCGTTCCACAGGCCAGGCAGGGACGGGATGATGCCCGAGAAGTCGAATTCCATCATTTACCCCCTACGGAAATCAGGCCCGGTACGGCGACTTTCTTCTCGACCAGGCGCATCAGCAACATCAGGCTCATGTTCAGGGTGAAGTAGATCAGCGTGGCCAGGGTGAAGGCTTCGAACAGGTTCGCGGAAAACTCGGCAGTCTGTTTGGTTTGCGCCAGCAGCTCCATCAAACCGATCAGCGAGGCCACGGAGGTGTTCTTGAATACGTTGAGGAATTCCGAGGTGAGCGGTGGAATGATGATCCGATACGCCTGGGGCAGCAGTACGTTCCAGTAGATCTGCGGCAACTTGAAGCCCATGGCGCGGGCAGCCGATTCCTGGCCGCGGGGCAGCGCCTGGATACCGGTGCGCACCTGTTCGCAAACGCGAGCGGTGGTGAACAGGCCCAGGCACACGACAACGCTGAGGAAGGCCGAGGTGGTCGGGTTCAGGTCCTGCTTGTACCACTCTTGCAGGTCGGCAGGCAGCAGGTCGGGTACCAGGAAGTACCAGATGAACAGCTGAACCAGCAGCGGCACGTTACGGAAGAGTTCGACGTAGCAGGTGGCGATGCCCGATACGATGCGGTTCGGCACGGTGCGCATGACGCCCAGGATCGAACCCAGTGTCAGGGCAATGATCCAGGCCGCGATGGCGATGCCGATGGTCCAGCCCAGGCCGGCGATGTACCAGTCGAGATAGGTCTCGCTGCCAACGCCAGTGGACTTGAAGAACACGCCCCAGTCCCAGTTGTAATTCATTAGGGTCTCCCCTTGAGATCAATCGATGTACCCGCTTGGGGGAAGCTCCGTTCCCGCCCGAACGTGATGCTCGGGCACACGCCACCGGCTCGACAGCCACCAGTTCGAGTGTTTCCAGAAATGCCAGCAGGGAGTGACAACCTCCCGAGAGGGCAGTGGCCCTCTCAGGAGATAAGGTTAGTCAGAAATCAGGATTTCTTGTCGTCAGCCGCTTTGTCGGTCGGATTGGCGATCAGGGCCTTGAGCTCGTCGCTCATCGGGAAGTTCAGGTTCAGGCCTTTTGGCGGAATCGGCTGCATGAACCATTTTTCGTAGATCTTGTTGATCTCGCCCGACGCGTAAGTGGCCTTGATGGCGTCATCCACGGCCTTTTTGAACGGAGCATCGCCTTTGCGCACCATGCAGCCGTAGATTTCGTAGGACTGTGGCGTACCGGTCACGGCCCAGTCACTGGCTTTCTTGGCCTTGGCCGCTTCACCGGCCAGCAGGGCGTCGTCCATCATGAACGCAACGGCGCGACCGGTTTCCAGCATCTGGAAGGACTCGCCGTGGTCTTTGGCGGAGATGACGTTCATGCCCATCTGCTTGTCGGCGTTCATCGCCTTGAGGATGCGCTCGGACGTGGTGCCGGCGGTGGTCACGACGTTCTTGCCGGCCAGGTCCGGGAAATCCTTGTACTTGGAGTCTGCCTTGGACAGCAGGCGGGTACCGATTTCGAAGATGCCGACGGAGAAGTCGACTTGTTGCTGGCGTTCGACGTTGTTGGTGGTCGAACCGCACTCCAGGTCCACGGTGCCGTTCTGTACCAGCGGAATTCGGGTTTGCGAGGTGACGAGGTTGTATTTGACCTGCAGGTTCGGCAGATCCAGTTCTTTTTTCAGGGCTTCGACGACTTTCAGCTGGATGTCGTGGGAGTAGCCGACCGGTTTGCCGGAAGCGTCCGCAATGTAGGAGAAAGGAATGGAGGCGTCACGATGCCCGAGGGTGATGACACCGGACTCTTTGATCTTCTTCAGGGTGCCGGTGAGTTCGGCGGCGAAAACTGGCGTGCTGATCAGAGCGGCAGCAATGGCTGCGCCCAGGATATGGGGAACGATGCGCATCAAATTTTCCTCGACATTGTTTTTTTTATGGAGCCAGTTCGTCGGCCCTTTTGTGCTTCGAATGCCTGACGGCTCCTGGAGCGTCGGTACAACAAGCATTCGTCCAAGAGTGTAGAGCATGACTCGTGCCAGGCCAGGCTCGATGGCTCAATACATTGATTTATAAGGAGATTAAATATTTATTGAGGTTTTTTTAGTTAAAGGAAATCCGGTTAACCGAATCGACGGCCCAGTCGCGTTCGGAAAACCGAATGCAAAAAGATCGCAACCTGCGGCAACTCGCTCTGTAGGAGCTGCCGCAGGCTGCGATCTTTTGATCTGCTGCTCTATTCAAGCAATCCGTCAGGCTGCTTCAATCTTGCTGCGGTTCTGTTCGACCTTGCTCAAGTAATCGGCGAGCCTTTGCTGTTGCTCGGGGGTGGTGAACAAGCCGAGCTTGCTGCGTCGCCACAGAATGTCGTGGGCGCTGGTTGCCCACTCTTCGCTGCACAGGTAATCGACTTCGCGGGTGTAGAGACCGCCGCCGATGTGTTCGCCCATGTCATTGAGGTTCTGTACGCCTTCGAGCATGCGCCAGGTGCGACTGCCGTAGGTGGTGGCCCATCGGCGCGAGATTTCGCTGGGGATCCAGTCGAACTTGTCACGGATCTGCGCGCTCAGCGCCTGCGGTGTGCTCATGTCCTCGCCGCCCGGCAGGGTGGCGTTGGCGGTCCAGCTTGGCAAGATGTGCGGGAAGTACGACGCCAGTTGCGCCAGCGCCGATTCGGCCAGCTTGCGGTAGGTGGTCAGTTTGCCGCCAAATACCGACAGCAGGGGCGCTTCCTCGCCACTGCCCGACAGCGCCAGGGTGTAGTCGCGGGTGACGGCCGATGGGTTGTCGGACTCGTCGTTGCACAGCGGACGAACGCCGGAGTAGCTGTGCAGGATATCGCCACGGCCGATCTGTTTTTTGAAGTGGGCATTGACCACTTGCAGCAGGTAATCGGTTTCGGCCTCGGTAATCGCCACTTTTGCCGGATCACCGGTGTACTCGCGGTCGGTGGTGCCGATCAGGGTGAAGTGATTGAGGTATGGAATCGTGAAGACGATGCGCTGATCTTCGTTTTGCAAGATGTGCGCGTGATCGCCTTCATAGAGCTTCGGCACGATCAAGTGGCTGCCCTGGATCAGGCGAATACCGTAGGGCGATTCCATTTTCAGGTCGTCACGAATGAACTTGGCGACCCAGGGGCCGGCCGCGTTCACCAGCGCCTTGGCGCGGATCGAAAACAGGCTGCCATCGGCACGCTCTAGGTGCAGGTGCCACAAGCCCTTGGTGCGACGCGCGCTGACGCAGCGGGTCTGGGTGTGGACGTGGGCGCCTTTTTCCCGGGCGGCCATGGCGTTCAATACCACCAGTCGGGCATCGTCGACCCAGCAGTCGGAATACTCGAAACCTTTGGTGATTTCACTTTTCAGCGCGCTGTCGGGGCCGAACTTCAGGCTTTTGGAACCGGCCAGCTTTTCCCGTTTGCCCAGGTGGTCATAAAGGAACAGGCCGGCGCGGATCATCCAGGCCGGGCGCAGGTGCGGGCGATGCGGGAGTACAAAGCGCATTGGCTTGACGATGTGCGGGGCCTTGGCCAGCAGCACTTCGCGCTCGGCCAGGGCTTCGCGCACCAGGCGGAATTCGTAATGTTCAAGGTAACGCAGACCGCCGTGGATCAGCTTGCTGCTGGCCGACGAGGTGTGGCTGGCCAGGTCATCCTTTTCGCAAAGGAACACCGAGAGCCCGCGGCCCGCGGCGTCTGCCGCGATCCCTGCGCCGTTGATTCCGCCACCGATGACGGCGATATCGTAGACCTCGGCGAGAGGTGGCGTAGGTGAAAGAGAAGTGGGCATCGGCTAAGGCCTCGGGATTCTTTGATTTTCTGTATTTGAATTCGAACATTAATGTTCATTTGCGAAAATCTTAGCCCATAAAGACGCGCACAGCCAGTCGACTTCGATTGAAAAAACTCATCGAAGGACGGTTAAAGGAAAATATTCGAACATTTTAATAAGGCAGGCGAGGGCTTGTGGCGAGGGGATTTATCCCCGTTGGGCTGCGCAGCGGCCCTGAAGCCTGCACCCACGGTGTACCTGGTACACCGGGTGCGAAGGATTTGCGACTGCTATGCAGCCGAGCGGGGATAAATCCCCTCACCACAGGCGCAGGGGTTAAACGACTTCGAGGCGAATCTTGTGTTGATTCAACAACTGCGTCAGCGCCGGCACCGGCTGCTGGTCGGTCACCAGGCAATCGATCAGGCTGATGGGCCCCAGGCGGATCATGGCGTTGCGCCCGAATTTGCTGGAGTCGGCGGCGAGAATCACTTTGCGCGCGTTGGCGATGATCGCCTGGGATACGCGCACTTCCTGATAATCGAAATCCAGCAGGCTGCCATCTTCATCGATGCCACTGATGCCGACCAGGGCAAAGTCGACCTTGAACTGGTTGATGAAGTCGACGCTGGCCTGGCCGACCACGCCGCCGTCACGCCGCACATTGCCTCCGGTCAGCAGGACGTCGAAGTCGTCCTTGGCGCTGAGCATCGAGGCCACGTGCAGGTTATTGGTGATGATTTTCAGGTGACTGTGATTGAGCAGGGCGCGGGCAATCGACTCAGTGGTCGTACCGATATTGATGAACAGCGAAGCGTGATCGGGGATCTGTGCGGCAATGGCTTCGCCGATGCGCTGTTTCTCGTCGCGCATTTGATCGGCGCGCATGGCGTAGGCAGTGTTTTCAACACTGGAATCGTAAGCTGCGCCACCATGGTAGCGGCGCAATAGATTGGCTTCCGCCAGCTGATTGATATCGCGGCGGATGGTCTGCGGGGTAACAACGAACAGCGTGGCCATTTCCTCGATGCTCACATAACCGCGTTCGCGAACCAGTTCGAGGATTTGCTGCTGACGGGGAGGCAGATTCATGGGGCGTCCTTTGGGCTGCCGTGCAAAATTTGCCCATGATGCCGCAGGAATCTGCTCCCTACCAGTTACATCCCGATACGAGCCTTCAGCCTGGATTATTCAGCCCCTTCGTGAGGCTCCCAATCGCGTGTGCGGCTGACGGCTTTTTTCCAGCCGGCGTAGAGTTTTTCCTTCGCTGCTTCATCCAGGGTCGGTTCGAACTGGCGCTCGATCACAGCCTTGCCGCGCAACTCGTCCAGGCTGCCCCAGAAGCCACAGGCCAGTCCCGCCAGGTAAGCGGCGCCCAATGCCGTGGTTTCGCGCATCTGCGGACGCTCGACCTGGGTGCCGAGAATGTCGGCCTGGAACTGCATCAGGAAGTTGTTCGCCACTGCTCCGCCGTCAACGCGCAGGGCCTTGAGGCGTTCGCCGGCATCCTGCTGCATGGCGTCGAGGACGTCGCGGGTCTGATAGGCAATCGATTCCAGCGCGGCGCGAATGATGTGATCGACGCGCACGCCACGGGTCAGGCCGAACAGCGCCCCACGGGCGTAAGGGTCCCAGTACGGCGCGCCGAGGCCGGTGAAGGCGGGTACCAGGTACACGCCGTTGCTGTCCTTGACCTTGTTGGCGAAGTATTCGGTGTCGTGGGCGTCGTTGATGACCTTCAACTCATCGCGCAGCCACTGGACGGTGGAGCCGCCGTTGAATACCGCCCCTTCCAGCGCATAGGCGACTTCGCCGCGTGGGCCGCATGCGATAGTGGTGAGCATGCCGTGGTTGGATTTCACGGCTTTGTCACCGGTGTTCATCAGCAGGAAGCAACCGGTGCCGTAGGTGTTTTTCGCTTGGCCGGATTCGACGCACATCTGCCCGAACAGGGCGGCCTGCTGGTCGCCAGCGATACCACCGATGGCGATGCCGCTTTTGGTGTGACCGTAAATTTCCGAAGAGGACTTCACCTGCGGCAACATTACCCGGGGGATGTCCAGCAACTCGAGCATCTTCGCATCCCACTCCAGAGTATGGATGTTGAAGAGCATCGTGCGCGAGGCGTTGGTGTAGTCGGTGACGTGCACCTTGCCGCCGGTAAATTTCCAGATCAGCCAGCTGTCGACAGTGCCGAACAGCAGCTCACCGTTGCGCGCGCGCTCGCGGCTACCCTCGACGTTGTCGAGAATCCACTTGAGCTTGGTGCCGGAAAAGTACGGGTCGGTAACCAGTCCCGTGGTTTCGCTGATGTATTGCTCATGGCCATCGCGCTTGAGCTGTTGGCAGATTTCGGTGCTGCGTCGACATTGCCAGACGATCGCGTTGTAGATCGGGCGACCGGTATTCTTGTCCCAGACCACCGTGGTTTCACGCTGGTTGGTGATGCCGATGGCTGCGACCTGATCGTGATGCAGGCCAGCTTGCGCCAAGGCCTCGACCATCACTGCGCTTTGGGTGGCGAAGATTTCCATCGGATCGTGTTCGACCCAGCCGGCTTGCGGATAATGCTGCGCGAACTCGCGCTGTGCGGTGCAGACCACGTTGGCGTCACGGTCGAAAATGATCGCGCGCGAGCTGGTCGTACCCTGATCGAGGGCAATGATGTAATTCTTGTTCTGAGTGTCGGTCATGTCGATTGCCTTGGACGAAAAAGGGAAGTGAGGTCTGGAGCGCGAGCAAACGGGCAGGTTTCGCGCGCCAACGCTATCAGGAAATTCTGGGCTTGCCGTCAATGGCCGGTGTTGCACCCTGTGTAGCAGGCGCGGCGCCAGGCAAGTGACGGGCGATCAAGCCGCGGTAGGCGGCAGCACCCAGGCAGGCACCGACAATCGGCGCAAAAACCGGAATCAGGAAGTACGGGATATCGCGGCCGCCAGTGAAGGAAATTTCACCCCAGCCAGCGAAGAAAGTCATCAGTTTAGGACCGAAGTCGCGTGCCGGGTTCATCGCAAAACCGGTCAGCGGGCCCATGGAACTGCCAATCACCGCAATCAGCAGGCCGATCAGTATCGGCGCCAGCGGGCCGTTGGGCAGGCCATTGTTATCATCGGTCAGCGACATGATCACGCCCATCAGGATGGCGGTGATGATCACTTCGACGAGGAACGCCTGGGCCGTGGACAAGCTTGGATTGGGGAAGGTGGAGAACACCGACGCCAATTCGAGGCTGGCCGCACTGCCGCGAACCATTTGGTGAGTTTGTTCGAAATCGAAGAATAGATTGCTGTATAGCGTGTACACCAGTAATGCGCCGCAAAAGGCGCCAGCCACCTGGGCGACGATGTAGAAAGGCAGTTTGCGCTTTTCGAAGTCGGCAAAAATGCTCAGTGCGATACTGACGGCAGGGTTCAGGTGAGCGCCGGACACCCCGGCGGTCAGGTAGATCGCCATGCTCACCCCGACACCCCAGATAATGCTGATTTCCCAGAGGCCAAAGCTGGCACCCGCGACCTTGAGCGCGGCAACGCAGCCCGTACCAAAGAAGATCAGCAGCGCAGTCCCCAGGAACTCGGCCATGCATTGGCTCGACAGCGACGGTTGTTGTAAAGCAGTTGTCATTGAAACCTCATTTTTTTTCTTGTCTGGCGCTTTCATTTCATCATGGTCGAAGCGCGTTTTTCATTGAGGCAGGATCCCCATCCTGT
Source organism: Pseudomonas sp. PSB11 (assembly GCF_014596605.1). Taxonomy (NCBI): domain Bacteria; kingdom Pseudomonadati; phylum Pseudomonadota; class Gammaproteobacteria; order Pseudomonadales; family Pseudomonadaceae; genus Pseudomonas; species Pseudomonas sp. PSB11. The sequence goes on along the minus strand of NZ_NOIO01000006.1, from coordinate 45,351 downwards.
TCCCGTTTTACAGCTGGGCACTGCGGTAAGACATTTCATACAGTTTCAGAAACGAAAAAATATAGACAAGAAACGCTGATGTCAAAGGTCGAAAGTGAACCATTGGTCACAAATAATCTATTAGTTCTGTGAATGATCGCGTCGGTGAGTGTGCGAATCACGTGGGCTTTTTTAAGGCAGCGCCGCGATAGAGCCTTTTGTGGGTCAATGTCTTAGAATCCGGCCCAGGATTTTCTACCGCCACCCAGTCTGGAGCTGTCATGACACCCGCATTGGATTTGCTGAAAAAGGTTCGCGCCGAACACCGTGTGCACAGTTATGAACATGACCCGAAGGCTGCTTCCTATGGGTTGGAAGCTGCGGAGAAGCTCGGACTGGACCCGGCGCAAGTGTTCAAGACCTTGCTGGCGGCCAGTGAGAAAGGCGAATTGCTGGTTGCGGTGGTGCCCGTCGGCGGAAGCCTGGACTTGAAGGGCCTGGCCCATGCGGCCAAGGTGAAGAAGGTCGAAATGGCCGACCCTGCGGCGGCGCAACGCTCCACCGGTTATCTGCTGGGCGGTATCAGCCCGCTGGGACAGAAGAAGCGCTTGCGGACCTTTATCGACAATTCGGCCCAGCCGTTGGCGAGCATTTTTGTCAGCGCGGGACGGCGGGGGTTGGAGGTCGAACTGGCACCGGCAGTGCTGGCGGAGCACACCCAGGCAACATTCGCCGATATAGGCCGAGCTTGAACTTGGGTTGAAAACGAAAAGATCGCAGCCTGCGGCAGCTCCTACAGGGAGCGCATTCCAATGTAGGAGCTGCCGCAGGCTGCGATCTTTTGCTGTTGATCAGTGCGCGGTGCTGTGGCGCCGCACGCCTGAATCAACGGTCGGAATTTGCGCCGCCATGCTGCCGGAGGCCTGGAACAGCACCAGATGTTCCGCCGCCACACGAATGCCGACTTCTGCGCCGATCTGATGATCGACATGGCTCGGGAAGATCGATTCCAGTTGTGCGCCGGTCAGCATTTGCAGGCGGTAAAGCGTCGAGGCCCCCTGGAAAGACTTGCCGACGATCCGCGCCTTCAATGCACTGTCTGGCGCATAGACGATATCGTCCGGACGCAGCAATACATCTACCGCACCGCCGACCGGCCAGGTGTAGGCGCGGTTGCCGCGCAATTCACCGAGTTCCGTCTGCACCGACTCCGGGCTGCTCAGCTGGCCGCGAATGAAGTAACCCTGGCCGATGAAGCTGGCCACATAGGGTGTCAGTGGTTCGTGATAGAGGTTGTAGGGCGTATCCCATTGCTCAAGCCGGCCTTCCTTGAACACGCCGACGTGATCGCTGACCGCGAAGGCCTCTTCCTGGTCGTGGGTCACCAGGATCGCGCTGGTGCCACGGGCCTTGAGGATGTCGCGCACCTCGTGGCTGAGTTTGCGGCGCAATTCTCCGTCGAGGTTGGAGAACGGTTCGTCCAGCAGCAGCAATTGCGGTTCTGGCGCCAGGGCGCGAGCCAGGGCGACCCGTTGCTGCTGGCCGCCGGAGAGCTCGTGGGGGTAACGCTTGCCGAGGTTTTTCAGGTTGACCAGTTCGAGCAACTCTTCGGTGACGCGATCCTTGTTCGGATGTTTGCGAATGCCGAAGGCGATGTTGTCAGCCACGCTCAAATGCGGAAACAGGGCGTAGTCCTGGAACACCATGCCGATGCGACGTTTCTCGGGTGCGAGTGTGAAACCGGCGCTGGAGATGGTCTCGCCAGCCAGCTGGATGTCACCTTCGTGCACCGGTTCGAAGCCGGCAATGGCGCGCAGGGTGGTGGTCTTGCCGCAGCCCGAAGAGCCCAGCAGGCAACCGATATCACCGGCGTTCAAATGCAGGTTGAGGTTTTGCACCACGCGCTGGTCTTGATAGCCGCAGGCGAGGTTGCGCAGGTTGAGCAGTAATGGCTGGCTCATGCGTGGTGGTACGCCGCTTCGACCAGAAACTCGAGCAGCGCCTTTTGTGCATGAAGCCGGTTTTCAGCCTGGTCCCATGCCACTGAGCGCGGGTCGTCGAGCAGGTCGAGGCTGATCTCTTCGCCGCGGTGAGCCGGCAAGCAATGCATGAACAGTACGTCCGGGGCGGCCAGGTCGAGCAGGGCACGGTTGACCTGGTACGGAGCAAACAGCTGCAGGCGCTTGGCAGTTTCTTCTTCCTGGCCCATGGAGGTCCAGACGTCAGTGCTCACCAGATGCGCACCGCGCACGGCGTCCTGGGGATCACGAACGATGGTCACCCGATCGCCGGCCTTGGCCACGAATTCGGGATTGGGTTCGTAACCTTCCGGGCAGGCGACGCGCAACTGGAAGTCGAACTGGATCGCCGCTTCTATATAACTGTTGCACATGTTGTTGCCGTCACCGATCCAGGCAACGGTCTTGCCCTGGATGGAGCCACGGTGCTCGAGAAACGTCTGCATGTCGGCCAGCAACTGGCACGGGTGCAGGTCGTCGGACAGGCCGTTGATCACCGGCACACGGGAATTGGCGGCGAATTCGGTCAGGTTGCTGTGGGCAAAGGTGCGGATCATCACGGCATCGAGCATGCTCGACATGACGATCGCGCAGTCGCCGATCGGCTCGCCACGGCCCAATTGGGTGTCGCGTGGCGACAGGAAGATCGCCTGGCCACCGAGCTGGATCATGCCGGCTTCGAACGAAATTCGGGTGCGGGTCGAGGACTTTTCGAAAATCATCCCGAGCACGCGGTTTTTCAAAGGCTCGAACAGTACACCGCGGTTACGCAGGTCTTTGAGCTCAACGCCTCGACGGATCACGCTGACCAGCTCTTGGGGCGTGCAATCCATCAGGGAGAGAAAGTGCCTTGCGCTCATCATTGACTACCTTTTTGCTACAAACCGCAGATGCTCAAAGCCTTGTTTAACGGAACAACGGGCGAGACCTGCGGCGTAAGCCGCACGGGGCGACGAAATAGGGGAAGGCGCGATCTTATAATTAAATGTCGCGTCTTACCAATAGGGCTACGGTTTTAGGGGATTTCAGAGGGGCTATCGGTGGACCGCAATAGCGCTTTTGAAGCCTGTTTCCTGACAGCAGCCAGGCATTTGTACACCGGGGCCTTGGAACTTGGCAATCCAGAGGGGCGGGGATGGCGAACAGACAGTCGGTTTTCGGCCGGTGGTTCGTGGCCTTGGTGCCGGGCACAGCCGATCTGAAATACTTGCGAATGCAAAGTGCTGGGTTATAACTAATTCACGAGTGACGCAGGAAGCTCAGCGATGGAATCGAAAGAACAACAGCTTATGGAATTGCTCGGCCTCACGGCACGCTGCCTGACTCACCTGACCGCCTCCATGACATCGATGTCTTTCGAACTGCTGCGCAGCGACGACCAGGTCACACGTGACGCAGGACGGCGCATGATCGATCGCATGGTCACCATCAGTGCCGGGCTTGACGAACACTGGCGCCTGATTGGCGAGCTGACCGGTGTGCACGCAGCCCAAGCGCCGGTCGAAACCCTCCAGGAAATCCAGTTGCACACGCCGCCAAGGTTGCCTTCGAGCTAATGGCCCGCGGTTATCGGCAGGCCTGATAACCACCGATTCACAAGATGAACGTCGCTGGCGCGCTGGAGGGGCTGGCACCATAGTTTTGTTTCCGCGGTCGTTATTGCCCGCCCCGAACAAGACAGAGACTGGCCATGACCAAGACTCTCCATCACCGTGCGTGCCATTTGTGTGAAGCCATTTGCGGACTGACCATCGAAACCACCGAGCTCGATGGCAACCTGCAGATCACCTCGATCAAGGGCGACCCCCAGGACAGCTTCAGCCGTGGGCACATCTGCCCCAAAGCGGTTGCCCTGCAAGACATACAGAACGATCCGGATCGCCTGCATCAGCCAATGCGACGGGTGGGCAGCGAGTGGCAACCCATCGAATGGGACGACGCCTTCAACCTGGTCGCCGAACGCCTGGCCGCGATTCAGGAGCGCCACGGGCAGAACGCGGTGGCGGTCTATCAAGGCAACCCTAGCGTGCACAACTATGGGCTGATGACCCACAGCAATTACTTCCTTGGCTTGCTGAAAACCCGTAACCGGTATTCCGCGACGTCGGTCGACCAGTTGCCCCATCACCTGACCAGTCACTTGATGTATGGCCACGGCTTGCTGTTGCCGATACCGGACATCGACCACACCGACTTCATGTTGATCCTGGGCGGCAACCCGCTGGCCTCCAACGGCAGCATCATGACCGTGCCCGACGTGGAAAAACGCTTGAAGGCGATCCAGGCCCGAGGCGGCAAGGTCGTGGTGGTCGATCCGCGTCGCAGCGAAACGGCGGCAATCGCCGACCAGCATCTGTTCGTGCGCCCCGGTGGCGATGCGGCGCTGCTGTTCGGTCTGCTGCATACCCTGTTCGCCGAAGGCCTGACCCGCGACAGTCATTTGCCAGTGGACGGTCTGGACCAGGTGCGCGAAGCCGTGGCCGGCTTCAGCGCCGACGTCATGAGCCCATTGTGTGCGGTGCCGGCGGAGCAGATCCGCCAATTGGCACGGGATTTTGCCGCCGCACCCACGGCGGTTTGCTACGGCCGCATGGGCGTCTCGACCCAGGTATTCGGCACCCTGTGCCATTGGCTGGTGCAGTTGATCAACCTGGTTACCGGTAACCTCGACCGCGTCGGCGGTGCCTTGTGCACGGAACCGGCGGTGGACCTGGTGGCCTCGACGTCGGGCGGGCACTTCAATTTATGGCAGAGCCGGGTGTCCGGGCGCCCCGAGTATGGCGGCGAACTGCCGGTCTCGGCGCTGGCCGAAGAGATGCTCACCGAAGGCGAAGGGCAGGTCCGTGCATTGATCACCGTGGCGGGCAACCCGGTGCTGTCCACGCCCAATGGACGCCAGCTCGAGCAGGCGCTGGACGGCCTGGAGTTCATGGTCAGTGTCGACTTGTACATCAATGAAACCACGCGTTATGCCGACCTGATCCTGCCGTCTACTTCTGCGCTGGAAAACGATCATTACGACACCACCTTCAATATGTTTGCGGTGCGCAACGTCAGCCGCTTCAACCGCGCCATCCTGCCCAAGCCCGAGGGTGCGTTGCACGACTGGGAGATTTTCGTCGGGTTGGCCCAGGCGTTTGCAGCCAAGACCGGCAAGGAGTTGAAGCCCACCATCGCCCCGGCGCAGATGATCGACCGCGGTTTGCGCATGGGACTGTACGGCGACGCGTCGCCGCACAAGCTGTCCCTGGCAACCCTGTTCGATCATCCCCATGGCGTTGACCTGGGCGCACTGAAACCCAACTTGGCGCCACGCCTGAAAACCGCCAATCAACGAGTCCAGGCTGCCCCCGCCGCGATCCTCGCCGACCTGGCGCGTTTCGCGACATTGCAGGCGCCGACCAGCGATGAGTTGTTGATGATCGGCCGGCGACATGTGCGCAGCAATAACTCATGGATGCACAATTATCACCGTCTGGTGAAGGGCAAGCCGCGTCATCAGTTGTTGATGCATCCGGATGATCTGGCGAGTCGCAAGTTAAGCGACGGGCAGAAGGTGCGGGTCAGCTCGCGGGTCGGGGTGATCGAAGTGGAAGTGTTGGCCAGCCTGGATATGATGAAAGGTGTGGTCAGCCTTCCACACGGTTGGGGCCATGCCCGGCCAGGTGTGCAAATGAGCATCGCCAGTGGTCAGCCGGGTTCCAGCGCCAATGACCTGACCGACGAGTGTCAGCTCGACGAGTTGTCGGGTAATGCGGCGTTGAACGGTGTACCAGTGACCGTGGTAGCGGCCTGATCGCATCTGACGGAGAGACCGAGCAGGGCGCTCGGCTTTCCGTTACAATGCGCCACCGTGCCGACCCATGAGTCGGAAAGTTCAGCCGAGGTGCTCCATGGATATCATCGAAACGATTAAAGAGCAGATTGCCAACAACACCATTCTGCTTTACATGAAAGGCTCGCCGAATGCCCCGCAGTGCGGCTTCTCCGCGAAAGCCGCGCAGGCCGTGATGGCGTGTGGCGAAAAATTTGCGTACGTGGATATCCTGCAGAACCCGGAAATCCGCGCCAACCTGCCTAAATACGCCAACTGGCCAACTTTCCCACAACTGTGGGTAGCTGGCGAGCTGGTTGGCGGTAGCGACATCATGACTGAAATGTCCGCTGATGGTTCGTTGCAGGCGCTGATCAAGGACGCCGCTGCCAAAGCAGCAGCAGCCAAGACCGAAGCCTGATACACGGGCATCAAAAAGGCCCTTCACGGCAAACCGTGAAGGGCCTTTTTTTTGGTTCTGGATTGGGAAACATGGATAGCGCAATACCTGTAGGAGGTTGTCCTTTGGGATGAAGCTGACTAAGATGTCAAAAAATTCATCCTATGATTGGATGAAAGGATGAATCCAATGTCAGATACCTCTCCGTTAATCAAGCGCTCCCTGGTCGATCAGGCATTGGAGCAGTTGCGCTTGCGCATCAACCAGGGCGTCTGGGCGGTCGGCCAGCGTTTGCCCACCGAGCCCGAGTTGTCCGCAGAGCTGGGCATCAGCCGCAATACGGTGCGCGAAGCCATGCGCGTGCTGGCGTTTTCCGGGTTGATCGAGATCCGTCAGGGTGACGGCAGTTACCTGCGCGCGGTGGTCGATCCGCTGGACACCCTAAAGGCGTTGTCCCGCTGCTCACTCGAACAGGCCCGCGAGACCCGGCACATCCTGGAAGTCGAGGCCATTGGCCTGGCCGCCATGCGCCGCACCGATGAAGACCTGGTGGCCTTGCGCGAGGCACTGGGCGTCAGCGGTAGCCATTATCACGGCGATCTCGACACCTATATCGCCTGTGACCTGGTGTTCCACCGGCGCCTGGTGGACGCCGCGCACAACCCGACACTCAGTGAGCTGTATCGCTATTTCTCCAGCGTTGTCGGCGAACAATTGCGCCACTGCCTGAACATCACTCCCCGACGCCAAGAGGTGTTCGACCTGCACGTCGAACTGCTTGATGCCGTGGAGCAACGCGACCCGGAGCGGGCCAAAGCCCTGTCGAGGCAGTTGATCAATGAACCTTGAAACCGAGAACGCCATGTCCAGCCAGCACACCGATGTCACTTCACCCAAGCGCACGGCAGAGCTGGAAGAGCTGCTGATCGACGCCGAGGCCGATGACGAGCAGGTCCAGCAAACCCAGCCAATTCTGCGGCGTCCGTGGTTGTTGCTGCTGGGCCTGATCCTGGTGGCTTTGAATCTGCGTCCGGCGCTGTCGAGCATGGCGCCGCTGCTGAGTGAGGTGTCGAAAAGCCTCGGCCTGTCGGCGGCCCAAGCCGGTTTGCTGACCACGCTACCGGTGCTGTGCCTCGGGTTGTTCGCTCCGCTGGCACCGGTGCTGGCGCGCCGCTTCGGCGCTGAACGTGTGGTGTTGGGCATTCTCCTGACGCTGGCGGGAGGGATCATCCTGCGCAGTGCCTTCGGCGAAATCGGTCTGTTTGCCGGCAGTGTGCTGGCAGGTGCCAGCATCGGCGTGATCGGCGTGTTGCTGCCGGGCATCGTCAAGCGCGACTTCGCTAAACACGCCGGGACCATGACCGGTGTCTACACCATGGCCCTGTGCCTGGGGGCGGCCATGGCCGCAGGCGCCACGGTGCCGTTGAGCGAACACTTCGACAAAAGCTGGAGCCTGGGCCTCGGGTTCTGGGTGATTCCAGCCTTGATCGCGGCGATTTTCTGGCTGCCACAAACCGGGCAGAAACACGGCGCGCATAACGTTGCCTATCGCGTGCGAGGATTGCTGCGTGACCCGTTGGCCTGGCAAGTCACCTTGTACATGGGCCTGCAATCGTCGTTGGCCTACATCGTGTTCGGCTGGTTGCCGTCGATCCTGATCGGTCGTGGCCTGAGCGCAACCCAGGCCGGCCTGGTGCTGTCGGGGTCGGTGATCGTTCAATTGGTCAGCTCCCTCGCCGCGCCATGGCTGGCGACGCGTGGCAAGGACCAGCGCCTGGCGATCGTGATCGTCATGGCGCTGACCCTGGCAGGTTTGTTCGGTTGCCTGTACGCCCCGATCGAAGGCTTGTGGGGGTGGGCGATTGTGCTGGGGCTGGGGCAGGGCGCCACGTTCAGCCTGGCATTGACCCTGATCGTATTGCGCTCGCGCGATTCCCACGTGGCGGCGAACCTGTCGAGCATGGCCCAAGGGTTCGGTTACACCCTGGCGTCCATGGGACCGTTCGCGGTCGGCATCGTGCACGACTGGACCGGCGGCTGGAGCGCTGTGGGTTGGATCTTCGGGGTGATCGGCCTGGGTGCGATCATTGCCGGCCTTGGTGCCGGGCGGGCACTTTACGTCCAAGTCGAAAGCGAAAGGGTTTGACCCTTGCGCACTGTCGGTATTCGCCTTGCGAATGCCGATAGTGTTCGGCGGCTTTGCAGACTATCTTGCAGGCAATCCTTTATTCGTACGGAGCCTGCCCATGAGTGATGCCCATCGCGCATTGATCACCCAGTTCTACCAAGCCTTCCAGCGGCTGGACGCCGAGGCCATGAGCGCCTGCTATACCGATGACGTGGTGTTCAGTGATCCGGCGTTTGGCGAACTTCGGGGGCGCGATGCTGGCGACATGTGGCGCATGCTCACGACCCGGGCCAGGGATTTCTCCCTGACCTTCGATAGCGTTCACGCCGATGAGCACACGGGCGCCGCGCATTGGGTCGCGACGTACCTGTTCAGCCAGACCGGCAACACCGTGGTCAACGACATCCAGGCACGATTCGTCTTCCGTGACGGCAAGATCTGCGAACACCACGACCGTTTTGATCTGTGGGCCTGGTCGCGCCAGGCATTGGGTTTCAAAGGCCTGATCCTGGGCTGGACGCCATTGGTAAGGAACGCCGTTCGGGCACAGGCCCTGAAGGGGCTGAAGGCATGGCAGGCCAGTCGCTGATAAGATCGCGGCTTGTATCCTTTCAAGTTTTGATTGTGCCGTGACCACCCTCTGCGAAAATCCTCTCGACGCCAATGCACCGGTGAGCAAGCCCTGGTTCGTCTACCTCGTGCGCGCGGCCAATGGTGCGCTCTACTGCGGGATCAGCGACGATCCGGTACGCCGCTTTGCCACTCACCAAAGTGGCAAGGGCGCGCGCTTCTTTCTCTCCAGCCCTGCCGTGGCGCTGGTCTATACCGAACTCTGCCGCGATAAAAGCGAAGCGTTGCGCCAGGAACGGCTGATCAAGAAACTCAGGAAAAGCGCCAAGGAATGCCTGGTGGCGAGCTTTGCTGCCGGCTTATCAATCTGACTGATAAGTTCCCATCAGGCATATCGGTGTGATGCTTATGGATTGCGCGCTAAGCTGCGGATTCCTTACCCGTGCGGCGGAGCCGAGCATGTCCGAGTTGATTCTTCATCATTACCCGACCTCCCCTTTTTCTGAAAAGGCCCGCTTGCTGCTGGGCTTCAAGGGGCTGTCCTGGCGCTCGGTGAACATTTCGCCGGTGATGCCAAAGCCTGACCTGACGGCCCTGACCGGAGGCTATCGCAAAACCCCGGTGTTGCAGGTGGGTGCCGATATTTATTGCGACACTTCGTTGATTGCCCGGCGCCTGGAACAGGAAAAGGCCTTGCCGGCCTTCTTCCCCGAAGGCCAGGAAATGATCGCGGCGTCCTTCGCCGCGTGGGCCGATTCGGTGGTGTTCCAGCATGCAGTCAGCCTGGTGTTTCAGCCGGAATCGGTAGCCGTGCGCTTTGGCAATATGCCGCCGGAAGCGATCAAGGCATTCATCGCCGACCGCGCCGCGTTGTTCAGCGGTGGCAGTGCTACACGCTTGTCTACTGAGCAGGCCAAACACCAATGGCCGACGATCATGGCGCGCCTGGAGCAGCAGTTGCAGCGCGAGGAGGGCGATTATCTGTTTGGCGAGCCTTCGATTGCCGACTTCGCGATGGCTCATCCGCTGTGGTTCCTCAAGGCAACCGCCGTGACCTCACCCTGTGTGGATAGCTATCCGGCGGTGTCGGCCTGGTTGGCGCGGGTGCTTGGTTTCGGTCACGGTGCGCCGAGCGAGATGACGTCTGAAGAGGCTCTGGAGGTGGCGCGCAATGCCACGCCGGCTGATCTGCCGGACGAGCAGTTTGCCGATCCGAACGGGTTCCAGGCCGGTCAGCAGGTGGTGATTGCCGCGACTGACTATGGCGTTGATCCAGTAGCGGGGGAGCTGCTGTTCGCCGGTCGCGAGGAATTGATTCTGCGTCGTAAAGACGAGCGCGGCGGTTGGGTACATGTGCATTTTCCGCGGTTCGGATTTCGCATCGAGGCCTGCTAAAAGCGAAAGATCGCAGCCTGCGGCAGCTCCTACAGGGGGTCGATGTACACCCTGTAGGAGCTGCCGCAGGCTGCGATCTTTTGATCTTTAAATCATTTCAACGCCGCCAGAATCGCATCCGGGTCATACCCGCGAATCAACGTCCCGTTGACATCGATGATCGGAATTCCGCCGCCGCCCAGCGCCTGGTAAGCCTTGCGCGCTTCGTCATCCTTCTCGATATCGAATTCCTTATAGGGAATGCCTTTCTGATCGAGAAAGCGCCGGGTCAGTTTGCAGTAGCCGCACCACTCGGTGGCGTAAAGCACGACGTTGGCCTTGGCCTGGGTCTGCTCGGGCACTACTTGCGACGGGTTGAACACCCGCTCGATCTTGCCCCAATGCTGATAGATCACGACCACCAGCAGGATCAGCAGGCATTTCTTCAATACGCTGCCAAGCATCAGTTACGGCGCTTGAGCTGATCGGTGAGCGACGTTGGCAGTCCCTTGATGATAAGCGTGCCGGCTTCTTCGTCGTACTCGATCTTCGAACCCAGCAGGTGCGCTTCGAAACTGATGGACAGGCCTTCGGCGCGGCCGGTGAAGCGGCGGAACTGGTTCAGGGTGCGTTTATCAGCCGGGATTTCTGGCGACAGGCCGTAGTCCTTGTTGCGGATATGGTCGTAGAAGGCTTTCGGGCGGTCTTCGTCGATCAGTTCCGATAACTCTTCCAGGCCCATCGGTTCGCCGAGCTTGGCCTGGCTGCTGGCGTAATCCACGAGGGTCTTGGTTTTCTCGCGCGCGTCATCTTCGGGCAGGTCTTCGCTTTCGACGAAGTCACTGAAGGCCTTGAGCAGGGTGCGGGTTTCACCGGGGCCGTCAACGCCTTCCTGGCAACCGATGAAGTCGCGGAAATACTCCGAAACCTTTTTGCCATTCTTGCCTTTGATGAACGAAATGTACTGTTTGGATTGCTTGTTGTTCTGCCACTCCGACACGTTGATGCGCGCCGCCAGGTGCAACTGGCCCAGGTCCAGGTGACGGGAGGGGGTCACGTCCAGTTGTTCGGTCACCGCGACGCCTTCACTGTGGTGCAGCAGGGCGATCGCCAGGTAATCGGTCATGCCTTGTTGATAGTGGGCGAACAGGACGTGGCCGCCGACCGAGAGGTTGGACTCTTCCATGAGTTTTTGCAGGTGTTCCACCGCCACGCGGCTGAAGGCGGTGAAGTCTTTGCCGCCATCGAAGTACTCCTTCAGCCAGCCGCTGAACGGATGCGCCCCGGATTCGGCATGGAAGAAACCCCAGGCCTTGCCTTGTTTGGCGTTATAACTTTCGTTGAGGTCGGCAAGCATGTTCTCGATGGCGCTGGACTCGGCCAACTCGGAGTCCCGAGCGTGCAGAACTGCAGGTGTGCCGTCGGGTTTTTTGTCGATCAGGTGGACGATGCAATGACGGATCGGCATGGGCTTCTCGGCTGAAGGAAGACGGGAGGGCGTGCTCCCCGAAAAAGCGCCCAGTGTACCGCAACCACTGGTTTTGGCGCGGTGCGAACGGCAATTGCGGGGCGACCGGTGGTGCTTATGGGTTTTTTTGCCGATTTAGAGCAATAAAGCTGACCAATTGGGTAGCTAGAGGCGGATATTTCCCCGCCTCTGTGCTAGTTTTGCGCGGTCTTACGCGTAGTCACTGCGTTAAGCGTGCATTCAGCATTTGTCAGGTCGAACCAAACCCTGATTTCGGAATCTATAACCCCGATCCCGTGGTTATTTGGCCGAGGGTGCCGGATCCAAAAGATCGGGCTCGATGGCTGACACTGCACTCTGCAATCCATATGAATTTGATAGGGAAGGAACACTACATGGCTCTTACTAAAGACCAACTGATCGCCGACATCGCTGAAGCTATCGACGCGCCGAAAACCACCGCGCGTAACGCTCTGGACCAACTGGGCCAAATCGTTGCCGATCAGCTGGAAAACGGCGGCGAAATCACTCTGCCAGGTATCGGCAAACTGAAAGTGACTGAGCGTCCTGCCCGTACTGGCCGTAACCCTTCGACCGGCGCCGCCATCGAAATCGCTGCCAAGAAAGTGATCAAGCTGGTTGTGGCTAAAGGCCTGACCGACGCTGTTAACAAGTAAGACTTGTTAAAAAAAAACCGTGCGCCGGAGTGATCCGGGCACGGTTTTTTTGTGTCCGCAGATTATTGCGCTGCAGGTCTCGCCCAGCGCGTCTGACGCCAGGCTTGTTGTTGCGCTGGGGTCTGGAACGTCCAGGCCACAAAGCGGCTTTGTTTCTGGCCCTGGGACATTTCCACCACCTGGCTTTGCAATGCCCCGGCTTTTTTCAATGCGGTCTGGATTGCCGGCAGGTTCGAGGCTTTCGATACCAGGGTGCTGAACCACAACACCTGCTGACCCACCTGCGCGCTCTCGCTGATCAGTTGGGTGACGAATCGCGCTTCACCGCCCTCGCACCACAATTCCGCCGCCTGACCGCCAAAATTCAACACTGGCAGTTTGCGTTTCGGATCGGCCTTGCCCAACGCGCGCCATTTACGGCTGCTGCCTCGGGTGGCTTCCTCCAGCGAGGCGTGGAAGGGCGGGTTGCACATCGTCAGGTCAAACCGTTCGGCGCTCTCCAGCAGACCCAGCAAAATATGCTTGCGGTTGCCCTGCTGGCGAATCTGGATGGCCTTGTTCAAACCGTTGGACTGGATGATGGCCCTGGCGGCGGCGATGGCGGTGGCGTCGATTTCCGAGCCGAGGAACTGCCAGCGGTAGTCGCTATGACCGATCAATGGATACACGCAGTTGGCGCCCATGCCCACGTCCAGCACCTTGACCGCGGCGCCTCGGGGAATCTCGCCATCATTGCCGCTGGCCAGCAGGTCGGCGAGGAAGTGCACGTAGTCCGCACGCCCCGGAACGGGTGGACACAGATAGTCGGCCGGAATGTCCCAGTGGGCGATGCCGTAGAACGACTTCAGCAGCGCCCGGTTGAACACCCGCACCGCGTCCGGGCTGGCGAAGTCGATGCTTTCCTTGCCGTAGGGGTTGATGATCACGAACTTCGCCAGTTCCGGCGTGGTCTTGATCAGCGCGGGGAAGTCGTAACGACCCTGGTGGCGGTTGCGCGGATGCAAGCTGGCCTTTTCGCGCGGCTCCACGGCTTTGGCCGGGGTCACGGATTCGGGCTTTTTACGCGCAGGTTTGGGTGTACGGGGGGCGGTCATGGGTGTGATCGATTCGGGTATGGCTAAAAGTGGCGGCTATTGTCCCACATCCAACCGTAATCGGTGCGCCCCTGTAGGAGCTGCCGCAGGCTGCGATCTTTTGATCCTGTTTTTTAAAAGCAAGATCAAAAGATCGCAGCCTGCGGCAGCTCCTACAGGGGGATTTGCGGTGGACATAAAAAAGGGAGGCCACTTGGGCCTCCCTTTTTTATTGCGATTTGCCGTTACAGACTGGCAATCCGCGCATGCTGCTCGGCCAGCTTGCCCAGAGCCTGTTCGGCTTCGGCCAGTTTGGCGCGTTCCTTGTCGATGACTTCGGCCGGAGCCTTGTCAACGAACCCGGCGTTGGACAGCTTGCCGCCGACGCGCTGCACTTCGCCTTGCAGACGCTGGATTTCCTTGTCCAGGCGCGCAAGCTCGGCACCTTTGTCGATCAGGCCAGCCATTGGCACCAGCACTTCCATCTCGCCGACCAGGGCGGTGGCGGACAGCGGTGCCTCTTCGCCAGCAGCCAGCACGGTGATCGATTCCAGACGTGCCAGCTTCTTCAGCAGGGCTTCATTCTCGGTCAGGCGACGCTGGTCTTGTGCACTGACGTTCTTCAGGAACAGCGGCAGCGGTTTGCCCGGGCCGATGTTCATCTCGCCACGGATATTACGCGTGCCGAGCATCAGGCCCTTGAGCCATTCGATGTCGTCTTCGGCGGCCTGGTCGATGCGCGCTTCATTGGCCACTGGCCAAGGTTGCAGCATGATCGTCTTGCCTTCGATGCCGGCCAGCGGTGCGACGCGCTGCCAGATTTCTTCGGTGATGAACGGCATGAACGGGTGCGCCAGGCGCAAGGCAACTTCGAGCACGCGAACCAGGGTGCGACGGGTGCCGCGCTGGCGTTCGACCGGGGCGTTTTCGTCCCACAGCACAGGCTTGGACAGTTCCAGGTACCAGTCGCAGTACTGGTTCCAGATGAACTCGTACAAGGCTTGCGCGGCCAGGTCGAAACGGAACTGGTCGAGCTGGCGGGTGACTTCGGCTTCGGTGCGTTGCAGCTGCGAAATGATCCAGCGATCAGCCAGCGAGAGCTCGTAGGCTTCGCCGTTCTGGCCGCAGTCTTCGCCCTTGTCCAGCACGTAGCGCGCAGCGTTCCAGATCTTGTTGCAGAAGTTGCGATAGCCTTCGACGCGACCCATGTCGAACTTGATGTCGCGACCGGTGGACGCCAGCGAGCAGAAGGTGAAGCGCAGGGCGTCGGTGCCGTAGCTGGCGATACCCTCGGCGAACTCTTCACGGGTCTGCTTCTCGATCTTCTTCGCCAGTTTCGGCTGCATCATGCCGGAGGTGCGTTTCTGCACCAGCTCTTCCAGCTCGATACCGTCGATGATGTCCAGTGGGTCCAGGACGTTGCCCTTGGACTTGGACATCTTCTGGCCTTGGCCATCACGCACCAGGCCGTGCACGTACACGGTCTTGAACGGCACCTGCGGCGTGCCGTCTTCGTTCTTCACCAAATGCATGGTGAGCATGATCATCCGGGCAACCCAGAAGAAAATGATGTCGAAGCCGGTGACCAGGACGTCGGTGGAGTGGAATTTCTTCAGGAATTCGGTCTGTTCCGGCCAGCCGAGCGTGGAGAAGGTCCACAGGCCCGAGCTGAACCAGGTGTCGAGTACGTCGTTGTCCTGTTGCAGCGCGACGTCAGGGCCGAGGTTGTGCTTGGCGCGTACTTCGGCTTCGTCGCGACCGACGTAGACTTTGCCCGACTCGTCGTACCAGGCGGGAATCCGGTGGCCCCACCACAGCTGACGGCTGATGCACCAGTCCTGGATGTCACGCATCCACGAGAAGTACATGTTTTCGTACTGTTTCGGCACGAACTGGATGCGACCGTCCTCGACGGCGGCAATCGCAGGTTCGGCCAACGGCTTGGTGGACACATACCACTGGTCGGTCAGCCACGGCTCGATGATGGTGCCGGAACGGTCGCCTTTCGGTACTTTCAGGGCGTGATCGTCAACGCTGACCAGCAGGCCCGCGGCCTCGAACGCCGCAACGATCTGTTTACGCGCTTCGAAACGGTCCAGGCCGGCATACTCAGCCGGGATCTTGCCGTCGATCGTTTCGTTCAAGGTGCCATCGAGGTTGAACGCCTGGACGGCTGGCAAGACATGAGCGTTCTTGTCGAAGATGTTCAGCAGCGGCAGGTTGTGGCGCTTGCCGACTTCGTAGTCATTGAAATCGTGGGCCGGGGTGATTTTCACGCAGCCGGTGCCGAATTCAGGGTCGCAGTAATCGTCGGCGATGATCGGGATGCGGCGGCCGACCAGCGGCAGCTCGACAAATTTACCAATCAGGGCTTTGTAGCGCTCATCGTTCGGGTTAACCGCGACGGCGGAGTCGCCGAGCATGGTTTCCGGGCGGGTGGTCGCGACGATCAGGAACGGGTTGCCTTCAGCGGTCTTGGCGCCATCGGCCAACGGGTACTTCAGGTTCCACAGGAAACCTTTTTCGTCGTGGTTTTCCACTTCAAGGTCGGAAATCGCCGTGTGCAGCTTGGTGTCCCAGTTGACCAGGCGCTTACCGCGATAGATCAGGCCGTCTTCGTGCAAGCGCACGAACGCTTCCTTCACGGCTTCCGAGAGACCGTCGTCCATGGTGAAGCGCTCGCGGCTCCAGTCCACGGACGAACCTAGACGACGAATCTGACGGCTGATATTGCCGCCGGACTGATCCTTCCATTCCCAGACTTTCTCGAGGAATTTGTCGCGGCCCAGGTCGTGGCGATTCTGGCCCTGGGCTTCGAGTTGACGCTCCACCAGCATTTGCGTGGCGATACCGGCGTGGTCGGTACCCGGTTGCCACAGGGTGTTGCGACCCTGCATGCGGCGGAAACGGATCAGGGCGTCCATGATCGCGTTGTTGAAGCCGTGTCCCATGTGCAGGCTGCCGGTGACGTTCGGCGGCGGGATCATGATGGTGTAGGACTCGCCCGCGCCTTGCGGGGCGAAGTAATTCTCTGACTCCCAGGTGTTGTACCAGGAAGTTTCAATGGCGTGCGGCTGGTAGGTCTTATCCATGCGCGGCGGGACCCTATTGGCATTTGTTCAGGAAAAGCCGGCAAGTATAGCGGGGCATGGGGCGCAGGGCGAGCAGGGGCGGACGGCACGCAGCATCAAATACGGCGCAAATCCATTGTGGGAGCGGGCTTGCTCGCGAAGGCGTCGTATCAGTCAGCATAAATGTTGAATGTCAGACCGCTTTCGCGAGTAAGCCCGCTCCCACAGGGGGGGCAGTGTATGGCTCAGTCGTTGTACTGGCTCAGCAACCGATCCATGCGCGCGCTGAGGCGGCGTTTGATTTCGGTTTCGATGTGCGGCGCGAAGTCGTCGATCACGTCTTGCATGATCAATTGCGCAGCGGCGCGCAGTTCGCTGTCGAGGTAGAGCAGGGCGTCGGCGTTCTGATTGGCGCTCGGCGCGGGTTCGACAGCAGGTTTGGGGGGGGTTGGTGCGACGGCCGGCGCGGGTTCGCGGACGGTGTCGAACAACATCGGGATCTGTTCCTGGTCACCTTCCTCGACCGTGTCAGTCAGCAGCGGTGGTTGCAGGTTGTCATCGCCGAGCAGTTGGCGGATCGACTCGAGGTCGTCCAGCAGGTGCGCGGATTGTTGCAGCGGTTTTGGAGTGTCCATCGGAATGCTCAGAGTCGCTGTAAACGGTGATCTTGCAGAGGATAGCCCTGTTCGCGGTAGAAACGGAAACTCTCCCGCGCAGCCGTGCGTATGACCGGATCTTCGACCACCACTTCCGCCACGCGGGCGAAACGCTGGGCAAAGGCCGGTACTTTCAGGTCGAGATTGACCAGCAGGTCCTGATGCGAACCGCAGTCATCGCCAACGCCCAGCACGATCAGGCTGTCCGGTTCATTTTCGGCGGGGCCGTGGGGCACGAAGCTTTCACCCTTGAATGTCCACAGGCGCGCATCGAGATCGTCACGCTGGGCCGCATCGCTGCAATGCAGGTAGACGCGATGGCCCATGCGCCAGGCTTTTTCCGTGAGCTTGCAGGCGAAGTCCAGCCGCGCCGAAGGATCGGCGCTGGGCAGGATGTAAAAGTCGACTTTGGTCATTGCGGTTCCTGAGCCCGGGTCGACGTCGCCCAGAAGTGACGTCGCCCCGGGTCATTGGTTTCAGGCTTTGGCGCGGTCCAGCAGGTATTGGGTCAGCAGCGGAACCGGACGGCCGGTGGCGCCCTTGTCCTTGCCGCCGCTGGTCCAGGCGGTGCCGGCGATGTCCAGGTGCGCCCAGTTCAGGTTCTTGGTGAAGCGCGACAGGAAGCAAGCCGCGGTGATGGTGCCGGCTTTCGGGCCGCCGATGTTGGCGATGTCGGCGAACGGGCTGTCCAGCTGCTCCTGGTACTCATCGAACAGCGGCAGTTGCCAGGCGCGGTCGTCCGCAGCCTTGCCGGCGCTGAGCAGTTGGTCGATCAATTGCTCGTTGTTGCCCAGCAGGCCCGAGGTGTGAGAGCCCAGTGCAACCACGCAGGCGCCGGTCAGGGTGGCGATGTCGATCACCGCTTGCGGCTTGAATCGCTCGGAGTAGGTCAGGGCGTCGCACAGCACCAGACGGCCTTCGGCGTCGGTATTGAGGATTTCCACGGTCTGGCCACTCATGGTGGTAACGATGTCGCCCGGGCGCGAAGCGTTGCCGCTGGGCATGTTCTCGGCGCAAGCCAGGATGCACACCAGGTTGATCGGCAGTTTCAGTTCGAGCACGGCACGCACGGTGCCGAACACGCTGGCGGCGCCGCCCATGTCGTACTTCATTTCATCCATGCCGGCACCCGGCTTGAGGCTGATGCCGCCGGTGTCGAACGTGATGCCCTTACCGACCAGGGCGTAGGGCTTCTCGGACTTCTTGCCACCGTTATATTGCATGACGATCAGGCGTGGCGGTTGGGCGCTGCCCTGGCCGACGGCGTAGAACGAGCCCATGCCCAGGGCCTTGATCTTTTTCTCGTCGAGGACTTCGACTTTCAGGTCCTTGAATTGCTTGCCGAGGTTTTTCGCTTGCTCGCCGAGGAAGGTCGGGTGGCAGATGTTCGGCGGCAGGTTGCCCAGGTCACGGGTAAACGCCATGCCGTTGGCGATGGCGGTGGCGTGGGTCACGGCGCGTTGCACTTCAGCCTCGGCGGCCTTGATGGTCACCAGGGTGATTTTCTTCAGCGCGCGCGGCTCGGCTTTCTGGCTCTTGAACTGGTCGAACTGGTATTCGCCGTCCACCAGGGTTTCGGCCAGCAGGCGGGTCTTGCCATAGCTGTCGCGGCCCTTGACCACGATTTCGTCCAGGGCCAGCACGGCGTCGCTGCCACCCAGGCCTTTGAGCGTGTTGAGGATGCCGGCAACGATTTTGCGGAACGGGCGGTCACCCAGTTCTTCGTCCTTGCCCACGCCGACCAGCAAAACGCGTTCGGCTTTCAGGTTCGGCAAGCTGTGCAGCAACAGGCTCTGGCCAACCTTGCCGGCCAGGTCGCCGCGCTTGAGTACGGCACTGATGGCGCCAGCGCTGAGTTCGTCGAGCTGTTTGGCAACGGCGCCGAGCTTGCGGCCCTCGCCGACGGCAACCACCAGCGTGGCGGTTTTCAACGTTTGCGGGTTGACGCTTTTTACAACCAGTTCCATGTCCGGATCCCTGAATTGATGGTCAATAGCAAGCGCTGGACAAGGTATGGGCAGCGCTTGCTTATAAATAGAAAGGCGCCAGGATCGACCGGCGACGAAGGCGGCAGTTTGAACCTCGCCAGCGGCGCCTGACAACCCTCGGTTGTAGATTGTGGGAGCAGCCGGTCGACGCTCGACTGCTCGCGAAGAACCTGAGGCCGCCGCGGGTGTCAGACTCCCCGCGTTATCGTTGACGACCATCGCGAGCGAGGTCGCTCCTACATTCCTGCTCGAGCATTGCGCAGTGACAGGCGCACCCAATCACAGGATAATGCGCAATCTTTTTTTCGGCGGCCCTGCCTTGCGGGCTGTCTGACGTGTTTGCTTGTTTGGCCGCCATAGCCTGACAACCCTGGAGTGTCTGGTTTGATCGTCTTTCGTTATCTATCCCGCGAAGTCCTGTTGACCTTGAGTGCCGTCAGTGCGGTGCTGCTGGTCATCATCATGAGTGGACGCTTCATCAAGTACCTCGCGCAGGCCGCTTCGGGTCAACTGGACCCGGGCTCACTGTTCCTCATCATGGGTTTTCGCCTGCCGGGATTCCTGCAACTGATCCTGCCGCTGGGCCTGTTTCTCGGGATACTGCTGGCCTATGGCCGCCTGTACCTTGAGAGCGAGATGACCGTGCTGTCGGCCACGGGCATGAGCCAGCAACGCTTGTTTCGCATGACCCTGTTTCCGGCCACCCTGGTTGCGCTGGTCGTTGCCTGGTTGAGCCTGAGCCTGGCGCCACAAGGCGCCAATCAGTTCCAGCTGCTGCTGAACAAGCAGGACGCCCTGACCGAGTTCGACACCCTGGAGCCTGGCCGTTTCCAGGCCCTGCGCGATGGCACGCGGGTGACCTATACCGAGCAGTTGTCTGATGACCGCATCCATCTGGCGGGGGTCTTCATCTCGCAAAAGAACCTCGGTTCCGACAACAAGGATCGCGGGATCTCCGTGCTGGTGGCGGAAAAAGGCCGTCAGGAAATTCGCCCCGACGGCAACCGCTACCTGATCCTCGATAATGGCTACCGCTATGACGGCAGTCCGGGGCAGGCCGATTACCGGGCGATCAAGTACGACGAATACGGCGTGCTGCTGCCCAAGCCGGACGTCAGCGACGAAGTGACCGACCGTGACGCGATGCCCACGAGCTCCTTGCTGGGTAGCGAAGACCTGCGTTCGCGTACCGAGCTGCAATGGCGCCTGTCCCTGCCGTTGCTGGTGTTCATCGTCACCTTGATGGCGGTGCCATTGTCGCGGGTCAACCCGCGCCAGGGACGTTTCCTCAAGTTGTTGCCGGCAATCCTTCTTTATATGGCCTACCTGACTATCCTGATTGCCGCTCGCGGTGCGCTTGAAAAGGGCAAGATCCCACCGGCGCTGGGCTTGTGGTGGGTGCATGGGATATTCCTGGCCATTGGCCTGGGTCTGCTCTACTGGGAACCTTTGCGCTTGAAGATGGCGAGTCGTCGCAGCGCGCTGGAGGTGGCCCGTGGTTAAGCTCGACCGCTACATCGGTAGCAGTGTGTTCATGGCGATCCTGGCGGTATTGGGGATTATTCTCGGCCTGGCCACGTTGTTTGCGTTCATCGACGAGATGGGCGATGCCAGTGATACCTATACATTGCTCGACGTCCTGAGCTACGTGCTGCTGACGGCACCACGCCGGCTCTACGACATGCTGCCGATGGCCGCCTTGATCGGTTGCCTGATCGGTCTCGGCAGTCTGGCCAGCAACAGTGAACTGACCATCATGCGTGCGGCTGGCGTGTCCATCGGGCGGATCGTCTGGGCGGTCATGAAGCCGATGCTGGTGCTGATGGTGGTGGGAGTGCTGATTGGCGAATACGTCGCGCCGGCGACTGAAAGCACCGCCCAGGCCAATCGCTCGCTGGCCCAGGGCAGTGGCGATGCGCAAAGCGCCAAACACGGTTTGTGGCATCGCCAGGGTGACGAATTCATCCACGTCAACTCCGTGCAACCCAATGGCCTGCTGTACGGCGTGACCCGCTACCACTTCGACAAGGAGCGGCACATGCTGTCGGCGAGCTTCGCCAAGCGCGCCGAGTTCGACAAGGATCACTGGCAGTTGTCCGACGTCACCACCACGGTGTTCCACGAAAGGAGCACCGAAGTGGTGAGCGCCCCGGTCGAACGCTGGGATGTGGCATTGAGCCCACAGTTGCTGAGTACCGTGGTCATGGCGCCGGAATCGCTGTCGATCTCGGGGCTGTGGGGCTATATCCACTATCTGGCTGACCAGGGGCTGAACAATGGCCGTTACTGGCTGGCATTTTGGGTCAAGGTGTTGCAGCCGCTGGTTACCGCTGCCCTGGTGCTGATGGCGATCTCCTTCATCTTTGGTCCGCTGCGCTCGGTGACCCTCGGTCAGCGGGTATTTACCGGTGTGCTGGTCGGTTTCACCTTCCGCATTGCCCAGGATTTGTTGGGGCCTTCAAGCCTGGTCTTCGGTTTTTCGCCACTGTTTGCGGTGCTCGTGCCAGCCGGTGTCTGTGCCCTGGCGGGGCTGTGGTTGTTGCGTCGCGCCGGTTGATGGCGACTTGTTCATCGCTTCGCAGCTGATAAAAAACGCCCCTGTCACGAGACCGGGGCGTTTTTGTACGGGCCGTCTGGCCTGCAAACGTGACGCTTGCGCCGTGGATCAGGTACAATTCCCGGCTATTTTTCGGCGGGCTATGCCTGCAGCCTTTTTGAGTGTTGATCCGTGAGTGATTTGAGTCATATCCGCAATTTCTCCATCATCGCCCACATTGACCATGGCAAGTCGACGCTGGCCGATCGCTTCATCCAGATGTGCGGCGGCCTGGCCGAGCGTGAAATGGAAGCCCAGGTACTGGATTCCATGGATCTTGAGCGCGAGCGCGGGATCACCATCAAGGCGCACAGCGTCACCCTGTACTACAAGGCTCGTGATGGCGTCACTTACCAACTGAACTTCATCGATACCCCAGGTCACGTTGACTTCACCTATGAGGTGAGCCGTTCGCTGGCCGCCTGTGAAGGCGCGCTGCTGGTGGTCGATGCCGGTCAAGGCGTTGAAGCGCAGTCGGTTGCCAACTGCTACACGGCGATCGAACAGGGCCTGGAAGTGATGCCGGTGCTGAACAAGATCGACCTGCCACAGGCCGATCCGGACCGCGTAAAAGAAGAAATCGAAAAAATCATCGGCATCGATGCCACCGACGCGGTCACTTGCTCTGCCAAGACCGGCCTGGGCGTCGATGAGGTGTTGGAGCGTCTGGTTACTACCATTCCTGCACCCACCGGCAACATAGAAGATCCGCTGCAAGCGTTGATCATCGACTCCTGGTTCGACAACTACCTGGGCGTCGTGTCCCTGGTGCGCGTGCGTCACGGCCGCGTGAAGAAGGGTGACAAGATCCTGGTCAAGTCCACCGGCAAGATCCACCTGGTGGACAGCGTCGGTGTATTCAACCCGAAACACACCCCTACCGCTGACCTGAAGGCCGGTGAAGTGGGCTTCATCATCGCCAGCATCAAGGACATTCACGGAGCCCCCGTGGGCGACACCCTGACCTTGAGTTCGACGCCGGACGTCGATGTGCTGCCAGGTTTCAAGCGCATCCAGCCGCAGGTCTACGCCGGTCTGTTCCCGGTCAGCTCCGACGACTTTGAAGACTTCCGTGAGGCCCTGCAAAAGCTCACCCTGAACGATTCGTCGCTGCAGTACACCCCGGAAAGCTCCGACGCCCTGGGCTTCGGCTTCCGTTGCGGGTTCCTCGGCATGCTGCACATGGAAATCATCCAGGAGCGCCTGGAGCGCGAGTATGACCTGGACCTGATCACCACGGCGCCGACGGTAATCTTCGAGCTGCTGCTCAAGACCGGCGAGACGATCTACGTCGATAACCCGTCGAAGTTGCCGGACCTGTCTTCCATCGAGGACATGCGCGAGCCGATCGTGCGTGCCAATATCCTTGTGCCGCAAGAGCACTTGGGTAACGTCATTACGTTGTGCATCGAAAAGCGTGGTGTGCAGGTCGACATGCTGTTCCTGGGCTCCCAGGTACAAGTGACCTACGACTTGCCGATGAACGAAGTGGTCCTGGACTTCTTCGATCGCCTGAAATCCACCAGTCGCGGCTATGCTTCGCTGGATTACCATTTCGATCGTTACCAATCGGCTAGTCTGGTGAAACTGGACGTGCTGATCAACGGCGACAAGGTCGACGCGCTGGCGTTGATCGTGCACCGTGACAATGCGCACTACAAAGGTCGCCAGTTGACCGAGAAGATGAAAGAACTGATTCCGCGGCAGATGTTCGACGTGGCAATCCAGGCCGCCATTGGCGGGCAGATTGTGGCGCGTACAACCGTCAAGGCGCTCAGAAAGAACGTATTGGCCAAATGCTACGGCGGTGACGTCAGCCGTAAGAAAAAGCTGCTGGAAAAGCAAAAGGCCGGTAAAAAACGCATGAAGCAGGTCGGCAACGTGGAAATTCCGCAAGAAGCCTTCCTTGCCGTGCTCAGGTTGGATAGTTAGGTCCTATGTCACTAAATTTCCCGCTGTTGCTGGTCATCGCCGTTTTTGTCTGCGGCCTGTTGGCGTTGCTTGATCTGTTGATCCTGGCGCCGCGTCGGCGTGCCGCCATCGCCTCCTATCAGGGCAGCGTCAGCCAGCCTGATGGGGTGGTGATCGAGAAACTGGGCAAGGAACCGTTGCTGGTCGAATACGGCAAGTCGTTCTTCCCGGTGCTGTTCATCGTGCTGGTGCTGCGTTCGTTCCTGGTGGAACCGTTCCAGATCCCGTCGGGCTCGATGAAACCGACCCTGGACGTCGGCGACTTCATTCTGGTGAGCAAGTTTTCCTACGGGATTCGCTTGCCGGTGATCGACAAGAAAGTCATCGAAGTCGGTGAGCCACAGCGTGGCGATGTGATGGTGTTCCGCTATCCGAGCGATCCGAACGTCAACTACATCAAGCGTGTAGTGGGGTTGCCCGGCGATACGGTGCGGTACACCGCTGACAAGCGTCTGTTCGTCAACGGTGAGTCGATTGCCGAAAAGCTGGTCGGCTCCGAGCCGGGCACGCTGGGCAGTGCCGAGCTCTACAAGGAAAAACTCGGTGTCGCCGAGCACCTGATCCGCAAGGAAATGAGTCGCTATCGCGCAACACCGGACCGTACATGGACAGTGCCTGCCGGGCACTACTTCATGATGGGCGACAACCGCGACAACTCCAACGACAGTCGCTACTGGGATGATCCAGCCATTCCCAAGGATCTGCTGGGCATGGTTCCCGACAAGAATATCGTCGGCAAGGCCTTCGCGGTCTGGATGAGCTGGCCGGAACCCAAACTCAGTCACCTGCCGAATTTCTCGCGGGTTGGCCTGATCCAGTAATCAAGCACGGCGCTGTTGAACACAGCGCCGAATGCATTTCTGGAGTCGGTACAATCGGCGACAGAGGCATGAAAACAACGATATTCAGGACGTTATTTTTGAACACAGCGTTAATTGTCCCAGGCCTGCGCCGACTCCCGGCGATGGCGGTGGAATCCAACCACGAACTCAGCGTGGGTAAACCGTGAGCGTCTCCTTAAGCCGTCTCGAGCGTCAGCTCGGCTATACCTTCAAGGATCAGGAACTGATGGTCCTGGCCCTGACCCACCGCAGTTTTGCCGGGCGTAACAACGAACGCCTGGAATTCCTCGGTGATGCCATCCTCAACTTCGTTGCTGGCGAGGCGCTGTTCGATCGCTTCCCGCTGGCCCGCGAAGGCCAGTTGTCGCGTTTGCGCGCACGCCTGGTCAAGGGTGAGACCCTGGCCGTACTGGCCCGTGGTTTCGATCTGGGCGAGTACCTGCGCCTGGGCTCCGGCGAACTGAAAAGCGGCGGTTTTCGTCGCGAGTCGATTCTGGCCGATGCCCTGGAAGCGCTGATTGGCGCGATCTACCTGGACGCCGGCATGGAAGTGGCGCGCGAGCGCGTGCTGGCCTGGCTGGCTGGGGAGTTCGAAGGCCTGACGCTGGTCGACACCAACAAAGATCCAAAAACCCGCCTGCAGGAATTCCTGCAGTCCCGTGGTTGCGAGCTGCCGCGTTACGAAGTGGTGGATATCCAGGGTGAACCACATTGCCGGACGTTCTTCGTCGAATGTGAAATCATCCTATTGAATGAAAAAAGCCGAGGTCAGGGTGTGAGCCGTCGTATTGCCGAACAGGTAGCGGCCGCTGCAGCACTGATTGCCCTGGGTGTGGAGAATGGCAATGACTGATACAAACGCAACGCGCTGTGGCTATGTTGCCATCGTCGGCCGTCCGAACGTGGGCAAGTCCACGCTGCTCAACCACATCCTCGGCCAAAAGCTGGCGATCACCTCGCGCAAGCCGCAAACCACCCGTCACAACATGCTCGGCATCAAGACCGAGGGTGATGTGCAGGCGATCTACGTCGATACGCCCGGTATGCACAAGGGCGGCGAAAAGGCCTTGAACCGCTACATGAACAAGACTGCCTCGGCGGCATTGAAAGACGTCGACGTGGTGATCTTCGTGGTGGATCGCACCAAGTGGACCGACGAAGACCAGATGGTCCTCGAGCGCGTGCAATATGTCACCGGCCCGCTGATCGTTGCGCTGAACAAGACCGATCGCATCGAAGACAAGGCCGAGCTGATGCCGCACCTGAGCTGGTTGCAGGAGCAGTTGCCGAACGCACAGATCATCCCGATTTCGGCGCAGCACGGACACAACCTCGACGCGCTGGAAAAAGTCATCGCTGATCATCTGCCGGAGAACGATCACTTCTTCCCGGAAGACCAGATTACCGACCGCAGCAGCCGTTTCCTCGCCGCCGAGCTGGTACGCGAAAAAATCATGCGCCAGTTGGGCGCCGAGCTGCCGTACCAGATCACCGTCGAAATCGAAGAGTTCAAGCAGCAGGGCAAGACCCTGCATATCCATGCCTTGATCCTCGTGGAGCGTGATGGCCAGAAGAAAATCATCATTGGCGACAAGGGCGAGCGCATCAAGCGCATCGGCACTGAGGCGCGCAAGGACATGGAGCTGTTGTTCGACTCCAAGATCATGCTCAACCTGTGGGTCAAGGTGAAGGGCGGCTGGTCCGACGACGAGCGTGCCCTGCGTTCGCTGGGCTACGGCGACCTGTAAGACTGCATAACGATCCACTGTGGGAGCGAGCCTGCTCGCGAAGAGGATGTAACATTCAGCATTGATGTTGACTGTTCCACCGCTTTCGCGAGCAGGCTCGCTCCCACATTGGTTTTGGGTTGTCAGCAAATCGCGATCCATCATTGAGAGCTCCATGTCCCAACCCATCCCCCAACCCGCCTACGTCCTCCATTCCCGTGCCTACCGCGAAAACAGCGCCCTGGTGGACTTCCTCACGCCGCAAGGTCGGCTGCGGGCGGTATTGCGCAGTGCGCGGGGCAAGGCCGGGACGCTGGCGCGGCCGTTCGTGCCGCTGGAGGTCGAGTTTCGCGGGCGTGGCGAGCTGAAGAATGTCGGGCGCATGGAGAGCGCCGGCATCGCCACCTGGCTCAACGGTGAGGCACTGTTCAGCGGTCTTTATCTCAATGAGCTGTTAATTCGCCTGCTACCTGCCGAAGACCCTTTCCCTTCGGTGTTCGATCACTATGCCGCGACCTTGCTCGCCCTGGCCGAAGGTCGGGCCCTTGAGCCGTTACTGCGGTCGTTCGAATGGCGCTTGCTGGATGATCTGGGCTACGGCTTTTCATTGACTACCGATATCCACGACGAACCCGTTGCGCCAGACGGTCTCTACCGTTTGCAGGTGGATGCGGGGCTGGAGCGGGTCTATCTGCTGCAGCCCGGTTTGTTCAACGGCGCCGAATTGCTGGCCATGGCTGAGGCCGACTGGAGTGCGCCGGGTGCATTGTCAGCGGCCAAGCGTTTGATGCGCCAGGCACTGGCTGTTCACTTGGGCGGTCGTCCACTGGTCAGTCGCGAGCTGTTTCGCAAGCCGTAGTCTCCCCGTATGCTGTGCACCGAACTTTTTCTCTTTCTGGAGCGCTTCCGTGACCACCAGCACCCGCATTCTTCTTGGCGTGAATATCGACCACGTTGCCACCCTGCGTCAGGCCCGGGGCACGCGCTACCCGGATCCGGTAAAGGCGGCACTGGATGCGGAAGAGGCGGGCGCGGATGGCATCACCGTGCACCTGCGCGAAGACCGCCGGCACATCCAGGAGCGCGACGTGCTGGTGCTCAAGGACGTGCTGCAAACCCGCATGAACTTCGAAATGGGCGTCACTGAAGAAATGATGCAGTTCGCCGAGCGCATCCGTCCGGCGCATATCTGCCTGGTGCCGGAAACCCGCCAGGAGCTGACCACCGAAGGTGGGCTGGACGTGGCGGGGCAGGAGGCGCGGATCAAGGCTGCTGTGGAGCGCCTGTCGAGGATTGGCTCTGAAGTGTCGCTGTTCATCGATGCCGACGAACGGCAAATCGAAGCATCGCGTCGCGTCGGTGCGCCAGCCATCGAACTGCACACCGGTCGTTATGCCGATGCCGAGACGCCGACCGAAGTGGCTGAAGAGCTCAAGCGCGTCGCCGACGGCGTAGCGTTCGGCCTGGCGCAGGGCCTGATCGTCAATGCCGGCCACGGTCTGCACTATCACAACGTCGAGGCGGTGGCCGCGATCAAGGGCATCAACGAACTGAACATCGGCCATGCGCTGGTGGCCCATGCGCTGTTCGTGGGCTTCAAGTCGGCTGTGTCCGAGATGAAGGCGTTGATCCTGGCGGCTGCCGCCAAGTCTTAAAAACAACACAAAACCAATGTGGGAGCGGGCTTGCTCGCGAACGCGGTGTGACAGTCAACCAAGATGTTGAATGTTGAACCGCATTCGCGAGCAAGCCCGCTCCCACATTTGATTGAGATGGCTGTTAGAGGGGGGCAGGTTCCTGGGCCGGCTTGGTCTTGTCGATCCCCGGCACATGCAGGTTGCCCTCGGCGACCTGATCGCCTTCAAGCTGCGGCTGCGTTACCCAGGTCAGGATGTCGTAGTAGCGACGGATGTTCGCAACGAAATGCACCGGCTCGCCGCCACGGGCGTAGCCGTAACGGGTTTTGCTGTACCACTTCTTCTCGGACAGGCGCGGCAGGATTTTTTTCACGTCCAGCCATTTGTCTGGATTCAACCCTTCCTTGGCCGCCAGCTTGCGGGCGTCATCAAGGTGACCACTGCCGACGTTGTAGGCGGCCAGGGCAAACCAGGTGCGATCCGGTTCCTGGATCGACTCGTCGAGCTGGTCCTTCATGTAGGCCAGGTACTTGGCGCCGCCCATGATGCTCTGCTTGGGATCGAGGCGGTTGGACACGCCCATGGCTTGCGCAGTGTTCTGGGTCAGCATCATCAGGCCGCGCACACCGGTCTTGGACGTCACGGCCGGTTGCCACAGGGATTCCTGATAACCGATCGCCGCCAGCAGGCGCCAGTCGACCTGTTCTTTCTTGGCGTAAGCCTTGAAGTGCGGTTCGTACTTGGGCAGACGCTGCTGCAAGTGCTGGGCGAACGTGGTCGCGCCCATGTAGCCGAGTACATCGACATGCCCGTAATAACGGTCCTTGAGGCGTTGCAGGGTGCCGTTTTTCTTGACCTTGTCCAGATACTCGTTGATCTCGTTGAGCAGGCTGTTGTCGTCGCCCGGCGCCACGGCCCAGCTCTGGTTGCTGGCGTCACCCAGGTCGAAGGCAACGCGGATGTTGGTGAAATACACCTGGTTCATCGCGACTTCGTTGGAGTCGACCAGCGTCAGATCGATCTGACCTTCGTCGACCATGCGCAGGAGATCCACGACCTCGACCGCGTCGGATTCTTCGTATTCGATACCGGGAAATTTCTGTTTCAGCTGTGCGAGCTGCTCGGCATGGGTGCTGCCCTTGAGCACCATGATCTTCTTGCCGACCAGGTCCTTCGCGTCGGTAGGGCGCGACTTGCCGTTGCGGTAGATGACCTGTGGGGTGACTTCCAGGTAGGGGTGGGAGAACCGCACCTGTTTTTTGCGTGCTTCGCTGCTGACCAGGCCGGCCGCCGCCAGGACCGGGCCATTGGGCTTGCCCACCTGGTTGAACAGGTCGTCGAGGTTGTCGGCCGTCTCGATCTTGAGATCGACCCCCAGATCGTCGGCGAAGCGCTTCACCAGCTCGTATTCGAAGCCGGTTTCACCGTTGCGATCCTGAAAGTAGGTGGCGGGGCTGTTACGGGTAACCACCCGCAGCACACCATCCTCCTTTACGCGCTCCAGCGTGTTGGGTTTATCAACACAGCCACTGAGCATCAGGAAGAGTCCGGTTGCGATCAGCCATTTGGCGTACCGCGGACGCAAAGCCGTTGGGGAAAACATTTGCGCAGTATACGCAAAGGACCACGAGCGCCATATCTCGACAGCAACGGGGTAGTCTGCTAGAGATCGCAAAAGCGGGCAAAACCCCGCTGGAACGGGCCTTTTCAGCATTTTGATACAGTTAAAATAAGCTGTCGTAACCCGCCGGGTTAACCTGACTTTCGGGGCAGAAACACAGATCGGCACTCGAGTGCAACCGTGCGTAGCGTTTCGGGTGCTGTCGCTGGCTGTTTAGGCTAGAATGCACGGCCTCAAAGCACACCCCTTCCCGAGGCTGTCCCGAAGATGTTGATCCTGCGCGGCGCTCCTGCCCTTTCTGCCTTTCGCCACAGCAAGCTCCTTGAGCAACTGAGCCAGAAGGTTCCGGCTGTCAGTGGCCTGTATGCTGAATTCGCTCACTTCGCCGAAGTTACCGGCGACCTGACCGGCGACGAACAGCAGGTGCTTGCGCGCCTTCTGAAGTACGGTCCAAGCGTTCCGGTCCAGGAGCCGACCGGTCGTCTGTTCCTGGTGTTGCCACGTTTTGGCACCATCTCGCCCTGGTCGAGCAAGGCCAGCGACATCGCTCGCAACTGCGGCCTGACCAAGATCCAGCGTATCGAGCGCGGCATTGCCTTCTATGTGGCTGGCCAGTTCAGCGACGCTGAAGCCCAGTTGATCGCCGACGCACTGCACGACCGCATGACCCAGATCGTCCTGGGCAATCTCGAACAGGCTGCCGGCCTGTTCAGCCACGCCGAACCCAAGCCCCTGACCGCGATCGACGTGTTGGGTGGCGGCCGCGCCGCGCTGGAAAAAGCCAACACCGAACTGGGCCTGGCCCTGGCGGAAGACGAAATCGACTACCTGGTCAACGCCTTCGTCGGCTTGAAGCGCAACCCGCACGACATCGAACTGATGATGTTCGCCCAGGCGAACTCCGAGCACTGCCGTCACAAGATCTTCAACGCCAGTTGGGACATCGACGGCGAAAGCCAGGAAAAAAGCCTGTTCGGCATGATCAAGAACACCTACGTGATGCACAGCGAGGGCGTTCTGTCGGCTTACAAGGACAACGCTTCGGTGATCGTCGGCTCCGTGGCCGGGCGTTTCTTCCCGGACCCCGAAACCCGCCAGTACGGCGCGGTGCAGGAGCCGGTGCACATCCTGATGAAGGTTGAAACCCATAACCACCCGACCGCGATTGCCCCGTTCCCGGGCGCATCGACCGGTTCCGGTGGCGAGATTCGTGACGAAGGCGCGACCGGTCGTGGCGCCAAGCCAAAAGCGGGCCTGACCGGTTTCACCGTGTCCAACCTGCAGATCCCGGGCTTCGAACAGCCGTGGGAAGTGCCGTACGGCAAGCCCGAGCGTATCGTTACCGCGCTGGACATCATGATCGAAGGCCCGCTGGGCGGCGCTGCGTTCAACAACGAGTTCGGTCGTCCGGCACTGACCGGCTACTTCCGTACCTTCGAGCAGTCGATCAGCACCCCGCACGGTGATGAAGTGCGCGGTTACCACAAGCCGATCATGCTGGCTGGCGGCATGGGCAACATCCGTGAAGAACACGTCAAGAAAGGCGAGATCGTGGTCGGCTCCAAGCTGATCGTGCTCGGCGGCCCGGCGATGTTGATCGGCCTGGGCGGCGGCGCGGCTTCTTCCATGGCCACCGGCACCAGCTCGGCAGACCTGGACTTCGCCTCCGTGCAGCGTGAAAACCCTGAGATGGAGCGTCGCTGCCAGGAAGTCATCGACCGTTGCTGGCAACTGGGCGACAAGAACCCGATCAGCTTCATCCACGACGTGGGTGCGGGCGGCCTGTCCAACGCCTTCCCGGAACTGGTCAACGACGGCGACCGTGGTGGCCGTTTCGAACTGCGCAACATTCCAAACGACGAGCCGGGCATGGCCCCGCACGAAATCTGGAGTAACGAATCCCAGGAACGCTACGTGCTGGCAGTCGGCCCGGCCGACTTCGATCGCTTCAAGGCGATCTGCGAACGTGAGCGTTGCCCGTTTGCCGTCGTCGGCGAAGCCACGGCCGAGCCGCAGCTGACCGTCACCGACAGCCACTTCGGCAACAGCCCGGTGGACATGCCGCTCGAAGTGCTGTTGGGCAAAGCCCCGCGCATGCACCGTTCGGTAGTGCGTGAAAACGAGCTGGGCGACGATTTCGATCCGTCGACCCTCGACATCGGCAATTGCGTCGAGCGCGTCCTGCATCACCCGGCCGTCGCGAGCAAGAGCTTCCTGATCACCATCGGCGACCGCACCATCACCGGGCTCGTGGCCCGTGACCAGATGGTCGGCCCATGGCAGGTGCCGGTGGCCGACGTTGCCGTCACCGCCACCAGCTTCGACGTCTACACCGGTGAAGCCATGGCCATGGGCGAGCGCACTCCGCTGGCACTGCTGGACGCTCCGGCGTCGGGCCGCATGGCCATCGGCGAAACCCTGACCAACATCGCCGCTTCGCGCATCGCCAAGATCTCCGACATCAAGCTGTCGGCGAACTGGATGTCCGCCGCCGGTCACCCGGGTGAAGACGCACGCCTGTACGACACCGTGAAAGCGGTCGGCATGGAATTGTGCCCTGAGCTGGGCATCACCATTCCAGTGGGCAAGGACTCGATGTCCATGGCCACTCGCTGGAACGATGAAGGCGTGGACAAGGCCGTGACCTCGCCAATGTCCCTGATCGTGACCGGTTTCGCGCCAGTGACTGACATCCGTCAGACCCTGACCCCGCAACTGCGCATGGACAAGGGCACCACCGACCTGATCCTGATCGACCTGGGCCGTGGCCAGAACCGCATGGGTGCCTCGATCCTCGCCCAGGTGCATGGCAAGCTCGGCAAGCAGGCTCCGGACGTCGACGACGCCGAAGACCTGAAAGCCTTCTTCGCAGTGATCCAGGGCCTCAACGCCGACGGTCACCTGCTGGCTTACCACGACCGTTCCGACGGTGGTCTGCTGACCAGCGTGGTGGAAATGGCCTTCGCCGGCCATTGCGGCCTGAGCCTGAACCTCGACGGCCTGGCAGAAACGTCCGCTGACATCGCCGCGATCCTGTTCAACGAAGAACTGGGCGCCGTGATCCAGGTTCGCCAGGACGCTACTGCCGACATCCTTGCGCAATTCAGCGCTGCCGGCCTTGGCGAGTGCGTGTCGGTGATCGGCCAGCCGATCAACAATGGCCAGATCAACATCACCTTCAACGGTGACACCGTGTTCGAAGGCCAGCGTCGTCTGCTGCAACGCCAGTGGGCCGAGACCAGCTACCAGATCCAGCGTCTGCGTGACAACGCCGACTGCGCCGATCAAGAGTTCGACGTGCTGCTGGAAGAAGACAACCCGGGCCTGAGCGTCAAGCTCAGCTACGACGTCAACCAGGACATCGCCGCGCCTTACATCAAGAAAGGCATCCGCCCACAGGTTGCCGTGCTGCGTGAGCAGGGCGTCAACGGTCAGGTGGAAATGGCCGCCGCGTTCGATCGCGCCGGTTTCAACGCGATCGACGTGCACATGAGCGACATCCTGGCCGGTCGTGTCGACCTGAACGAGTTCAAGGGCCTGGTTGCCTGCGGCGGCTTCTCCTACGGTGACGTACTCGGCGCCGGTGAAGGCTGGGCCAAGTCGGCGCTGTTCAACAGCCGCGCCCGCGATGCGTTCCAGGGTTTCTTCGAGCGTAACGACAGCTTCACCCTCGGTGTGTGCAACGGTTGCCAGATGATGTCCAACCTGCACGAGCTGATCCCGGGCAGTGAGTTCTGGCCGCACTTCGTGCGTAACCGTTCCGAGCAGTTCGAAGCGCGCGTGGCGATGGTGCAGGTCCAGGAGTCGAACTCGATCTTCCTGCAGGGCATGGCCGGTTCGCGCATGCCGATCGCCATCGCCCACGGTGAAGGCCATGCCGAGTTCGCCAGCGAAGAAGCGTTGCTGGAAGCTGATCTGTCCGGTTGCGTGGCGATGCGTTTCGTCGACAACCATGGCAAGGTCACCGAAACCTACCCGGCCAACCCGAACGGCTCGCCGCGCGGGATCACCGGTTTGACCAGTCGCGACGGGCGCGTGACCATCATGATGCCGCACCCGGAGCGTGTGTTCCGTGCCGTGCAGAACTCGTGGCGTTCGGAAGACTGGAACGAAGACGCGCCTTGGATGCGTATGTTCCGTAATGCGCGTGTGTGGGTGAACTGATAGCTGTGTACAAGCTCGCTTTCTTCGTTCCCGACAGCCATGTCGACGTGGTCAAAAGTGCCGTATTCGCCGCCGGTGGCGGGCGGATCGGCACTTACGATCACTGTGCCTGGCAGGTGTTGGGCCAGGGCCAGTTTCGTCCACTGGACGGCAGTCAGCCGTTCATTGGCGAGGCGGGGCAGGTCCAGCGGGTCGAGGAATGGAAGGTCGAGCTGGTGGTGGCCGATGAGTTGATTGGCTCGGTGGTGGCGGCTCTTAAACAGAGTCACCCCTACGAGACGCCGGCGTACGAAGTGTGGCGGTTGGAGGATTTCTGATCCTTTGGTCGCTGCCATAAAAAACCCGCTGATTCGTCAGCGGGTTTTTTATGGCTCGCATTTTTCTTCGGGCGTAAAAAAACCCGGCATGAAAGCCGGGTTTCTCAGGAGCGTCGAGCTTAAGCGGTGAAGGTTTTGCCTTCGAACTGCTCAGCCACGAACTTCCAGTTAACCAGGTTCCAGAACGCCTCAACGTACTTCGGACGCAGGTTGCGGTAGTCGATGTAGTAAGCGTGTTCCCAAACGTCGCAGGTCAGCAGCGGGGTGTCGCCGTTGGTCAGCGGGTTGCCGGCACCGATGGTGCTGGCCAGGCCCAGGGAGCCGTCAGCCTTTTTCACCAGCCAGCCCCAACCGGAACCGAAAGTGCCGATGGAAGTCTTGCTGAACTCTTCCTTGAACTTGTCGAACGAACCGAAGGCTGCGTTGATGGCGTCAGCCAGCGCGCCGGTTGGTTGACCGCCAGCGTTTGGCGCCAGGCAGTTCCAGTAGAAAGTGTGGTTCCACACTTGAGCGGCGTTGTTGAAGATGCCGCCCGAGGAAGTCTTGACGATTTCTTCCAGGGTCTTGCCTTCGAACTCGGTGCCTGGCACCAGGTTGTTCAGGTTCACGACATAGGTGTTGTGGTGCTTGTCGTGGTGATATTCCAAGGTTTCCTTGGAGATGTGCGGCTGCAGGGCATCGTGTGCGTACGGCAGAGGCGGCAATTCGAAAGCCATGATGATTCTCCTAATCAGGTCTGTTGCGGTGAGCGCAAGGCCGATCACGGGCGGCCAAACAAGCGCCGGGGAGTTTGTACTCTTTGCGGCGCAGGGATCGGATCATAGCACCGGGGGTGCGGCATAACCACGCAACAACTGTGTGGAATAGAGGTTCCAGAGCCATTTGGAATAAATCAGCCGGCAGTGATCAACTGCAGTGCTACGGCAAACATCATCACCGCCACCAACAGGTCAAGGATACGCCAGGTGCCTGGCCGTGCCAGCCAAGGCGCCAGCCATGCGGCGCCGAGCGCCAGGGTGAAGAACCACAACAATGAGGCGCTCGCCGCACCCACCACGTACGCGCCGGGTTCGGTCTGTTGAGCGCCGAGGGAGCCGATCAGCAAGACAGTGTCCAGATAGACATGCGGATTGAGCAGCGTCACCGCCAGTGCACTGAGCATCACTGCGCGCAAAGAACGAACGGTCTGGTTTTCGCCCTGCTGCAGGCTCTGCCGGGAACAGGCCCGGCGCAACGCCTGGCTGCCATACCACAACAGAAACGCCGCGCCGCCCCAACGGGCAATGGCCAACAGGGTCGGGTTCTGTGCCAGCACCGTCGCCAGGCCAAATACACCGGCGGCCACCAACAAGGCATCGCAGGCCACGCAGAGTGCCGCCACCGGCAGGTGGTGTTCGCGGCGCAGGCTTTGCGCCAGTACAAACGCATTTTGCGTGCCGATCGCCATGATCAGGCCGAAGGCCACCAGCAGGCCGTTGATATAGCTTTGCCACATGTTCCTTACTCCGCGTTGGCTGCCAGGTCGCGCAATACCTGCAAGGCGCGCTCGGCGTCGGCCTGGCCGACAAACAAATGGTCGTGGTAGTAACCGGCGATCACATTGCAGCTGATCCCGGCCTGACCCAGGGCCGTGGCGAATGCCGCGGTGAGGCCGACGGCTTCAAGGGCCGAATGTACGTTCAGGGTGATCCACGCGGCGACATAGTCGAAGCTCAAGCCCGCCTGCTCGGCGCGGCAGCGTTCGACAATCACGGTCAGGCCTTCCTGCTCGCGAAAGCTGCCGATGATTTCCAGGCCCGCGGGCAATTGGCCGTTGGCCAGGGTGCAGAACACGTACTCGCCAGCATTGAGGTGCGGGCTCATGCTGCGCAGTAGCGTTGCCAGTGAAGTTTCGCCAGCCATGTCGAGGATCCTTGTGCGAGTTCGTGCTGGCTATTTTCCAGCAGTCACCTGTATAAGAAAAACCAATATTGCTGATCGCTCATTAGGAAAACTGATGTTCGACTATAAATTGCTTTCTGCCCTGGCTGCGGTGGTCGAGCAGGCCGGTTTTGAACGGGCAGCCCAGGTGTTGGGTTTGTCGCAATCGGCTATCTCCCAGCGCATCAAATTGCTTGAGGCGCGGGTCGGCCAGCCGGTACTGGTGAGGGGCACGCCGCCGTCGCCGACCGAGATCGGCCGGCGTTTACTCAACCATGTGCAGCAGGTACGTCTGCTTGAGCGGGATCTGCAAACGCTGGTGCCGACGCTCGACGACGAGGGCCTGCCGGAACGCCTGCGGATCGCCCTGAATGCCGACAGTCTCGCGACCTGGTGGGCCCAGGCGGTGGGGGAATTTTGCGCGCAACACCACCTGTTGATGGATCTGGTGGTCGAGGACCAGACCGTCGGCCTCAAGCGCATGCGCGCAGGCGAGGTCGCAGCGTGCCTGTGTGCCAGTGAGCGCCCGGTAGCCGGTGCGCGCAGCGTATTGCTCGGGGCGATGCGTTACCGTGCATTGGCCAGCCCGGCCTTCATTGCGCGGCACTTTCCCCAAGGCGTGCGCGCCAATCAGTTGGCCCGGACTCCTGCGCTGGTGTTCGGCCCGGACGACTTCCTGCAGCATCGCTACCTGGCATCCCTGGGCGTCGATGGCGGTTTCGAACACCATCTCTGCCCATCGTCTGAAGGCTTTATCCGCCTCACCGAGGCCGGGCTTGGCTGGGGCCTGGTGCCGGAACTTCAGGTGCGCGAACAACTGGAGCGCGGCATTTTGCTGGAGCTTTTGCCAGATAAACCGATCGACGTGCCGCTGTACTGGCATCATTGGCGTAATGGCGGTCAGTTGCTGGGGCTGCTGACCGAGCAATTGGTGCAGGTGTCCAGGCAGTGGTTGGTGCCGTTGGGCTGACAGGCAGCGTCAAGACCTCACGCAATACGCAAAAAACGAAATATTCGGAGCACTACATGAAGATTCTGGTCACCGGCGCAAGCGGCTTCATTGGCGGGCGCTTTGCGCGTTTCGCCCTGGAGCAGGGACTGGACGTGCGGGTCACCGGTCGCCGGGCCGAAAGCGTCGAACATCTGGTGCGCCGTGGCGCCGAGTTTATCCAGGGCGACTTGTGCGACCCGCTGCTGGCACGCGACCTGTGCTCCGGGGTCGAGGCCGTGGTGCATTGCGCCGGCGCCGTTGGCCTGTGGGGGCGTTATCAGGATTTTCACCTGGGCAACGTCCAGGTCACCGAAAACGTGGTTGAGGCCTGCCTGAAGCAGCGGGTTCGGCGCCTGGTGCACTTGTCGTCGCCATCGATCTATTTCGATGGTCGCGATCATCTGGGATTGACCGAAGAGCAGGTGCCTAAACGCTTCAAGCACCCGTACGCCGCAACCAAGTACCTGGCCGAGCAAAAAGTTTTCGGCGCCCAGGAGTTTGGCCTCGAAACCCTGGCGCTGCGCCCGCGTTTCGTGACCGGGGCCGGTGACATGAGCATCTTCCCGCGGTTGCTCAAGATGCAGCGCAAGGGGCGCCTGGCGATCATTGGCAACGGTTTGAACAAGGTCGACTTCACCAGCGTGCACAACCTCAATGAAGCGTTGCTCAGCAGTTTGCTGGCCACTGGTTCAGCCCTGGGCAAGGTGTACAACATCAGCAACGGCGCGCCGATCCCTTTGTGGGACGTGGTCAATTACGTCATGCGTAAAATGGAAGTCCCACAAGTCACGCGCTACCGTTCCTACAGCCTGGGCTACAGCGTCGCGGCGCTCAATGAGGGGTTCTGCAAGTTGTGGCCGGGACGTCCCGAACCCACCCTGTCGCGACTGGGTATGCAGGTCATGAAGAAAAATTTCACCCTGGATATCAGCCGAGCCCGGCATTATCTGGACTACGACCCCAAGGTCAGTCTCTGGACCGCGCTCGATGAATTCTGCGCCTGGTGGAAAGCCCAGGAGATCCGCTGAAATCGGCATCACTGAACCGAGGTTGGGGTTCAGGGTCAATCGTTGCGGCCGTGGGGGGTTATACTGCGCCGCATCCAGCCAACACCCTGTTTCACAAAGGTTGACTCAATGTCCATGCGTAACGATGCCAACGATGACTTCGACGATGTACCGAGCCTGCGTGCAGACATCCTCGATGACGATGATTTCCCGAAGAGCACCCGCACCACCGTGCATTCGCGCACGCCGCCAGTGGTCAAGGTCAAGGCGGCGAGCACCGGCCCGTTGTGGGCACTGGTCGGCGCCCTGTTCTTTGCCTTCGCGGGCCTTGCCTGGTGGAGCTTCCAGCAGATATCGCTGATGGAGCAACAGTTGGTGGCGACCCAGGAAAGCTTTGCGCGAATCAGTGAAGAAGCGGCGGGGCGCCTGCAGGATATTTCCGGCAAGGTGGTCGCCAGCCAGACTAACGTCAGTACCGACAGCGAAGCGCTGAAGCTGCAAATCCGGCAGTTGCAAAATCAGCTGCAGGATCAGGGCAAGCAACAACAGGGCGTCGCCGGCCAGGCCTCGGACCTGGACAAGCGTCTGGCGCAGATGACCGCGCAGACCAGCGACCTGGACAAACGGCTGACCCAGATGGCCGCCCAGGACACTGAGCAGCAAAAGGCCAATGCGCAAGTGCAGGAGCAGGTCAAAGCCTTGGGTAGTGAACTGGCCACGCTGAAAAATACCCCGGCGGATACCGAAAAATTCGACGCGCAACTGAAGAGCCTGGGCGCCGACATCACAGCGCTGAAGAAACAGGGCAATCCGAACGCCGCCATCGACCGCCTGGAACAGGACATCGTGGTCCTCAAAAGCCAGCAGGATAACCGTCCGAGTGCCCCTCAAGGCGCAAGCACTGCTGAGTTCGATGCCTTCCGCAGCCAGGTCACCCGGACCATCAACAGCCTGCAAGCGCAGATCCAGAACCTGCAACAGCAGGTGCGCGCTCGCCAGTAAGCCCTGCCTCATTCCCGGTTCGCCGGGAATGATCCCACCTCGATTCGCTGAATGTCCCTGCATGCGTCATTGCCGTCTACGCTCTTGAAACATCAAGAGAACGGGGGACGTGCCATGGGAGTTGTGCAAAAGTTGGCCTGTTTGGGAGGCATGCTGTTGATGTGCCTGGGCCAGGTTCAAGCTGCCGAAACGGAAAAGGCCGACAGTCAGGCCGCCATCGCTTTGCTGGAAAAAGCCTTGGCCTACTACCACGACAATGGCGACAAGGCATTCGCCGCCTTCAGCCGTCAGGGCGAGTTTGTCGACCAGGACCGGTACGTCTTCGTGGTCGATACCAAGGGCGTGATGCTTGCCAGCGGTGGGCCCTCGGCTGCATTGATTGGCCGGGATGTATCGGATGTGCTCGGGCCGGATCTGCAGAAGGCCTTCAAGGATGCGCTCAAAGTGCCCGAGGGCAATGGCATCCAGCAAGCGGAGTACCGTTGGCAAAACTGGTCCGACGGCAAGGTCGAGCGCAAGCATGTCTACTATCAGCGAGTCGGTCAGCGAATCCTCGCGGTCGGTTACTACCTGCCACGGGCTTCGGCGGAGCAAGCCATGGCCTTGCTGAACAAGGCGGCGGCCGACCTGGCCAAGGACGAGAAGGGCACCCTGAAAGCCATCAACTCACTGAAGGGCGGTTACCTGCAGGATGACCTGTATGTCTTCGTCGTCGACCTCGATACCCGGCGCTACGTCGCCCATGGCACCAACTTGCGATTGATCAACACCGATTTCAGCAAGATCAATGATCCGGATGGCAAGCCGGTGGGAGAGCCGATGCTGGCGCTGATCGCGAAACAGGATTACGGCGAGTATGAATACCGCTGGAAGAACCCGGTGACCGGTAAGGTCGAGAACAAGCATGCCTATCTGAAAAAGGTCGGGCATTTCCTGGTGGCGGTGGGGTATTACAGCCCTTGAATGGTATTGCCTGAGGCACCGCATTCGCGAGCAGGCTCGCTCCCACATTGAATCTTCAGTGATCACACATTTTGTGTACTCTGGAAAACATTGTGGGAGCGAGCCTGCTCGCGAATGCGGGCGACTCGGTCTCTCTACCGGACCTTGTCCTCGCGCCCGCGGAGCACCCTGTTCGGCATGGCGATCGCCGCCGCCAGCCCCAGCAGCGACACCGCAGCACTCACCATCAGCAAATGCCGGAACGTCAGCAGCAGTTCAGCGCGCAGGGCATCCTGCGCGTCACCCTGCGCGGCGTTCAGGCCATCCAGCAAGACATTCCCCGAGTGACCCTCGGCCAACAGCGAAGAGCCGGCCAGGTGGGCGAAGCTCGAATCCTGCAACAACGCCAGCAACAGTGCCGACATCAGTGCCACGCCCACCGCTCCGCCCAATGAACGGAACAGGTTGGTGGTGCTCGTGGCAACGCCGATGTCTCGCTGTTGCACCGAGTTCTGCGTGCCGACCAGGGAGGTCGGAAACTGCATGCCCGAGGCGATCCCGCAGAACAGCATGAACAGGCTACTGAGCAAAAAGGCCTG
Source organism: Pseudomonas sp. PSB11 (assembly GCF_014596605.1). Classification (NCBI taxonomy): domain Bacteria; kingdom Pseudomonadati; phylum Pseudomonadota; class Gammaproteobacteria; order Pseudomonadales; family Pseudomonadaceae; genus Pseudomonas; species Pseudomonas sp. PSB11. The sequence goes on along the minus strand of NZ_NOIO01000006.1, from coordinate 4,799 downwards.
GGGCGGGCTGAACGCCATGCCGAGAATCGACCACGGCATGAGCAGGGCGCCGGTCAGGATCATCGGTTTGTAACGCCCGGTCACGGAAGTCCGGCGGCCGGCGAAATACGCACCGATCGGCAAGCCCATGGCCAGCGGCAGCAGGTGCAGGGCAGCGCTGTCGGCACCGGCACCGGTGACACTCTGGAAGCGCAGGGGCATCAGCACGATCAACGAGATGGCCTGGAAACTGGTGAAGAAAATCGTGCACCAGCACAGGATCGCATTGCGGTTGGTGAACAGGTGCATCGGCAGCAATGGCTCCGATGCCCGTCGTTCATGCAGCACGAACAGGCCCAGCACCGCTGCCGCACAAGCCATTAATCCCAATACTTCGGTACTGCGCCAGGAGTGCCCCTGGCCGAATTGGGTGATGCCCAGCAGCAACGCCGTCAGCCCGATGATCATCAACAGGGTACCGAGGTAATCGATCACCGGTTTGCGTTGCGGAATCGGCAAGCCGACCAGCGTGCGATTGGCCACCAGCCATGCTCCCACGCCCAGCGGCAAATTGATCAGGAAGACCCAACGCCAGGACAGGTATTCGGTCATGTACCCGCCCAGCACCGGGCCGGCGACGCTGGCCACCGCATACATGCTGCTGAAATAGCCCTGATAACGGCCGCGCTCACGGGGCGGCACGATGTCGCCGATGATTGCCTGGCTGACGGAGATCATTCCACCGGCTCCGATCCCCTGGAGAATTCGCGCCAGCACCAGTTGCTCCATGCTCTGGGCCATGCCACAGAACAGCGACGCCAGGGTGAACAACCCCATGCCAAACAGCATCAATTTGCGCCTGCCGTACAGATCGCCCAGCTTGCCGTAGATCGGCACTGCCACTGTCATTGCCACCATGTAGCCGGAAATCACCCAGGCCAGCAAACTGACGTCCTTGAACTGCGCGGAAATGGCCGGCATCGACACGGCAACGATGGTCTGGTCCAGCGCACCGAGGAAAATCGCCAGCATCAGCGCGATCAGCACGCTGCGGATGGCCGGTTTGGGCAATTCAGGCTGGTGGAAAGTGGTCACGAATAAACCTGCGGCAGTGAATGACCCGCCAGTCAAGGCGAGCGGGATGCTCGCCAGTGTAAGTCGATAGGAGGCTATTCGATAGCCTCATATGGAAGGCCTGGCCGATCAATTTGCAAACCGTCGAACTGACGAGCGGCTATCAGGTCGCGGATGACTCCTGTCTGGCCGTAGACCATCACCGTTTTGCAACGGGTCAGCCCTTGCAGATCCCACGCGGCGGGGGTCGGTGATTGATTTTTATGGATCGAGTGCTTGCAATTTCCCCTTGCGGGTCGGTCAATTGAAGGTGAAAACTGAGCGGGTAGCTGTACATTCTGCCAATCGGTGCGATTATCGCCCGTCGTCCATTCCGAAACCTGGATTGAAGTGATGAACAAGCCTGACCTGCCTTCGATTCCGGTGTTCAAGCTCTACGGTGAAAGCCTGGATTGGCCGACCCCGGACTTGCTGCACTGTGAAACCATTTCCAAACGCAGTCGCGAACACCAATGGGAAATCAAACCCCACCGCCACGCCGATTTATGTCAGTTGCTCTTCGTGTTCAAAGGTCAGGCAGAGCTTGAAATCGAAGGCAAACGTTCGCAACTGACTGAGCCGGCGATCCAGATCCTGCCGCCGTTGTCGGTGCATGGTTTTCGGTTCAGCGAAGACGTCGAGGGGTTCGTGGTCACCCTCGCGGCACCACTTATCGCGCATCTTCAGGCGCAATTGGGGCATTCGGTAAATGCCCTGGCCCAGGCCGAGAGCTACCCGGCAGGCCCCGACGCCGCATACCTCAACAGTCTGTTCGGCGCGTTGCAGAACGAATACACCGGCCACCAACCGGCGCGGGAAATGCTTATGCATTCGCTGGTCAGCGTGATCATGGTTTGGGTCAGCCGCCAGGTGATCCAGCGCCGGTCAGCCGGTCAACGACCGCAGCGGGCGCGGGAATACCTCAATGGCTACATCCAGTTGGTGGAAGAAACCTACCGCCAGCACGTCAAGGTTGAAGACCTGGCCCATCGGCTGGGGATTTCGGTCTCTCACCTCAATGGCACCTGCCGCGAGTTGGCGGGGCAACCGGCGTTGCAGATCATGCACGAACGGCAGTTGTTGGAGGCCAAGCGCCTGCTGACCTACACCAGCATGACCATCTATGAAATGTCCGACGTGTTGGGGTTCTCTGATCCGACCAATTTCACGCGCCTGTTCCGACGACGCGTGGGCATCTCGCCAAAGGCGTTTCGCGACCGCTTGAAGGCCGATCAGGACAAAGAAGGCTGATCCGCTCCTTAGCGCAGTGCGTTAAGGGTGGCGTTGTGTGGGATGCAGCGCTCGAAGTTGCAACTGGCAGCCTCCCGGGGCAAGTTGCGTAGCTGCTCGACACGCCACGCAGCAGCGCCATACAACCCGAGCGTGACCGCGCAGGTGATGAAGATGGCGAGGTACCTTCTTGTTTTGATGTTCATGGCGTAGACCTCTGAACGAATACCCTTCGGTATTAACTTGAGCATAGGTCAGATGCGTAGGAGCTGCCGGAGGCTGCGATCTTTTGATCTTGATTTTCAGCGGCGTTTAGAAGATCCATATCAAAAGATCGCAGCCTGCGGCAGCTCCTACAGGCCAGTATCCCACTCCGGATCTTCGGGGAACCTCTCCACCAGAAAATCCACCAGGCAGCGCAACGCTGTCGGCATGTGCTTGCGTGAGGCGTACACGGCGTACACGCTCATCTGCCTTGGCTCTGCCCGGGGCAGCAGGCGCACCAGATCACCGTTTTGGATGTACACGCCGGCCTGATAAGTGGGAAGCATGGCCACGCCTGCGCCGGCCAGGGTGGCGCGAAGCAGTGTGCTGGCTTCGTTGGCGCTGATGTTGCCTTGCACGGGCACCGCCACCTGTTCGCCACCCTGTTCAAAGTGCCACAGGTTTTTGCCGAAGTACGAATGGGTCAGGCAATTGTGCAGGCTCAAGTCCTCGATCCGCCGGGGTGCAGGGTGTTCACGCAGATAGGCGGGGGCGGCGCAGATCACTGATCGGCAGACGGTAAGTCGACGGGCGATCAGGTTCGGGTCCAGGTCATTGCTGGTGCGAATGGCCAGGTCGATGCGCTCGTCCACCAGGTTCACCGTGCGGTCAAGCATTTGCATGTCGATGCTGACACCCGGGTAGCGCTTGACGAATGCTGCCATGGCATCGGCCAATTGCGCCTGGCCGAACGAGGTGCTGACGCTGATTCGCAGCAGGCCGCGGGGCGTATCGTCTGGCACGCTGACGGCAGCTTGCATGTCCGTGGACAGGTCGAGCATCTGCCGGCAGCGGGGCAGTATTTCGCTACCGGCGGCGGTCAGGCTCAACTTGCGCGTGGTGCGGTGCATCAGGCGTGCGCCAACCCAGTTCTCCAGTTCCGCCAGATAACGCGAAACCACCGGCCGTGACAGCTCCAGATGATCGGCGGCGGCCGACTGGCTGCCAAGATCGATCACCGTGACGAACACCCGCATTGCTTGTAGACGATCCATGATTTGCCCGGTTTCAGAAACAAACTATGTTAAAGCATCGCATTTTTTGTACTGAAGCAGGCAACTAAGCTCTGTTCCCATATCGGCCTTCCCTGGCCTGCAAGCAACGGAGCAACAGATGATCGGTTTCACCACACTTAAACGCGTTTTGCTGGCGACCGCTGTCCTCGGCTTCGCCGCCCACGCAGCCGCGTCGACATTGACACTGGATGTCTATAACCCCGGCGATAAAGCGATATTCCCGGTAACCTCGGTACTGGTCAGCGGCGAGAAAGAGGCCATCCTGGTGGACGCCCAGTTCGGCAAGTCCCAGGCCGCGCAAGTGGTGGAAAAAATCCGCGCCAGTGGCAAGCAACTGACCACTATCTACATCAGCCACGGCGACCCGGATTACTACTTCGGCCTCGATACCCTGACGGCTGCATTCCCCAATGCAAAAGTGCTCGCTTCGCCGCCGACCGTTGATCACATCAAGCAAACCGTCGACGGCAAACTGGCGTTCTGGGGGCCGAAATTGGGAGCTGACGCGCCCGCCCAAACGGTTGTGCCGGATGTGCTCAAGGGCGACAGCCTGATGCTCGAAGGGCAGAAACTGCAGGTGATCGGCCTTGAGGGCAAGCAACCGGATCGCAGCTTCGTGTGGATTCCGTCGATCAAGGCCGTGGTCGGTGGTGTGGTCGTGGCAGAAAACATCCACGTCTGGATGGCCGATACCCAGACCGCGCAGTCCCATGCCGATTGGCTGGCTACCCTGCATTCGATCGAAAACCTGAAGCCGAACACCGTCGTGCCGGGCCATTACCTCGGCGATAGCGCCCGCTCCCTGGCCGCCGTGCAGTTCACCGCCGAATACATCAAGGCCTTCGACGAAGAAACCGCCAAGGCCAAGGATTCGGCGGCACTGATCGCAGCAATGAAAAAACGCTTCCCGGCACTGGGGGAGGAAAGCTCGTTGGAGCTGAGCGCCAAGGTCGCCAAGGGCGAGATAAAGTGGTAACCCGCCAATGGGACGCAGAGCGTCCCGGGCTGCATTCCCACGCAGAGTGGACTGCACCCCAAAGGTTGGACACAACCGATGGGGTGTTTCATGGGGAAGTACACAGTTCAAGTGAAGCTGTTGGCGGTGCAGGATTACTGTTCCGGTAATGCGGGTCTTAGAGATGTTGCGGATCGGCACGATGTTGATTTTTCTTCGTTGCGCCAGTGGATCGCGGCCTA